>NZ_LVCT01000668.1:0-9866 GCF_001647205.1 Rhodococcus sp. EPR-134 | reverse complement strand
AGACGGCAAGTGGCTGATCAGCTACCGAACCCTCACCCGGCTCCGTGTCGACCAGGACCCCGGATTCTTCCGATTCATGAAAGCGCTGTGACGAAGTGACCAACCCGCTGTTCCAACCGCTCCGTATCCGTTCGCTCGAATTGTCCAACCGCATAGTCATGTCGCCGATGACGCGCACGTACTCCATCGAGGGCGTGCCCGGCCGGGACGTCGCCGAGTACTACCGCCGACGAGCTGAGGGCGGCACCGGACTGATCGTCACCGAAGGCGTCGCGATCGATCACGAGACTGCTGTCGACCACGCCAACGTCCCCAACCTCCACACTCCCGCTGCTCAGGCCGGATGGCGGAAGGTAGTCGACGACGTGCACGCTGCGGGCGGCAAGATCGTGCCTCAGCTCTGGCACGTCGGACCTTTGTGGGGCGCGATGACGCAGATGGACCCCTCACTCAAGCCGATGCGCCCCTCAGGCGAGTGGGGCCCGCTCGGCGTCACCTCGTACTCCGCTGCCTACGTCGAACGCGCACAGGCCAGCACCGAAGCGATGACCGAGCAGGACATACAGGACGTCATCGACGCGTACGTCCGTAGCGCGAAGCACGCCGTCGAACTCGGCTTCGACGGCATCGCGATCCACGGCGGTCACGGCTACCTCCTCGATTCCTTCTTCTGGGAGGGCACCAACCAGCGCGACGACGCGTGGGGAGGCGACCTGGAGCGTCGTACCAGGTTCCCGGCCGCCGTCGTCGCCGCGATCCGCGCGGCCATCGGACCGGATATGCCGATCATCTACCGTTTCTCACAGCACAAGCAGCAGGATTTCACCGCGAAGATCGCGGAAACCCCCGAAGAGTTGGGCGTCATCCTGGGCGCGCTGGTCGACGCCGGAGTCGACGTTCTCGACGCCAGCATCAGGCGTTTCGACGTGCCGGCCTTCGAAGGCAGCGATCTCTCGTTGGCGGGTTGGGCGAAGAAGCTGACCGGCGCCGTCACGATGGCCGTCGGCAGCGTCGGTATCGGAAAGTCGCTGCGGGACAGCCGCATCGAAGGCGTGGCACCTGTAGTCGACAACATCCCACAGCTCGAGGAGCGCATCGGCAGCGGAGAGTTCGATCTGATCGCGATCGGCCGTCTCCATCTCGCCGATCCTGCATTGGCAACTACCCTGCGCGCCGGTGGCCCGCTACCGGCGTTCGATCGAGCGGTGCATGAGGGCAGCTTGATCTAGGGGCTCCGCCCCTGTGCGCCTTTCCGGTAGTTCGCACTACCAAAAAGGCGCACAGGGCCGAAGGCCTTTATGTTCGACCCATGACTACTTTCAACGCCTGGGTCGCCCGCGACAGCGACGGCACCATCGACTTCGCCCCCGAAACCGTCGACGAATCCTTCCTCCCGGCAGGTGAGGTCACCATTCGCGTCGAGTACTCGAGCGTCAACTACAAGGACGCGCTCGCGGTCACGCCGAAAGGCGGGGTGGTTCGCGAGTACCCGATCGTCCCCGGCATCGACGTCGCCGGCGAGGTCATTGCCTCCGAGTCCGACGCATTCGCCCCGGGAGACAAGGTCGTCGCACATGGCTACGAGATCGGGACCGCCCGCAACGGCGGCTACGCCGAGATCGCCCGTTTGCCTGCCGAGTGGGTCGTGAAGCTCGACGGCATTTCCACCGCCGACGCTGCCGCGATCGGCACGGCAGGATTCACCGCAGCCATGAGCGTCCAAGCCATTCTGGCCAGCGGAGTGAAGCCAGCCGACGGTCCCGTCCTGGTGACTGGCGCGAGCGGCGGCGTCGGCACCGTCAGCGTCGACCTTCTGGCAAGCGCAGGCTTCGACGTGGTCGCCTCCAGCGGTAAGCCCGGCGCGGCAGACCTTCTGACGTCACTCGGTGCGTCTTCGGTGATCGGCCGGCTCCCCGAGGATCCCGACGCCAAGCCTCGCCCGCTCGGAAAATCTCAGTGGGCGGCGGCCGTCGACTGCGTCGGTGGAAAGACCCTCGCTCACGTTCTGAGCACGATCAACTACGGCGGTGTTGTCGCTGCCAGCGGATTGACCGGCGGCGCCGCGCTGCCTACGACCGTGCTGCCGTTCATTCTCCGCGGAGTCTCACTGCTGGGCATGGACTCGGTATTGATGCCGATCGAACCCCGTCGCGCGCTGTGGACCCGGCTGGGCTCCGACTTGGCCCCACGTCATCTGAAGGAGATCACGAACCTCGTTGCCGTCCGCGACGTCGTCTCGGTGATCGATCAGGTACGCGAAGGCAAGTACACCGGCCGGGCGCTGGTTCAGGTTGCCGACGGATTCTGAACCGCTCAGAAAAGTGTGAACAGATCTGCCGGTTCTTCGACCGTCGTGGACTTCTCCTTGTAAGGAGAGTTCACGGCGGTCGGTTCCTTCTTCACCGGGGCAGCAAGCGGGACCGATGCGATGTCCCCCGAGACGATGGCGCGTGCGGCTTCGCCGGCCAGCTTGTCTGCCATTTCGTTGTAGTGGTTGCCGACGTGCCCGCGCACCCAGCGAAAGCGCACCGGACCGACTCGATCGGTGATGGCTCGATCGATACTCTGCACCAGTTCGAGGTTCTTGACCGCCCCGCCGCTCGCGGTCTTCCAGCCCTTGCGCTTCCAACTGGGCAACCATTCGGAAGCGCACTTGATGGCGTACTGCGAGTCGGATTCGATGAGTAGAGGATCAGCACCGGGATGGGCGACGACGGCCTCGAACAGAGCACGCAACTCTGCAATCTGGTTGGTGCCGGACGCTTCTCCGCCGGACATGCTCGGACCCTCGTGATTGACCCACGCCCAGCCGATAGCCCCACCGGGGTTTCGCAGACAGGATCCGTCGGTGCTCACGATGATCATGGCTCGGACAATACGTTGCGCCACCGACACACGCCTTAACGGAGGATGGACGGTGGCGATACGCTGACCTCGATGACGCCGCTATCTCCGGTCGACGAAGTCACGGTGACTTCTCAGCGACCACTCGATGCCGCGCTGACGCTCAGCCCGCATCAGCGCGGACCCGGCGACCCCGCACATCGACGGTCAGCCGACGGAGCGATCTGGCGAGTTTCCCGCCAACTTTCGGGTCCTGTGACCTACCGCATCACCCAGTCGGATCGCCACACGGTCCGGGTACAGGCCTGGGGTCCCGGCGCCACGGAATTCCTGACCGGCGCCGAAGCGCTGCTCGGTCTCGACGACGAAGCCGAAGATTTTGCCCCCGAACATCCCAAGCTCGCCGAAGCTCATCGACGCTTCCCTCATCTGCGCATCGGCCGCACCGGCCGCGTCATGGAAGCTCTCGTTCCCGCGATCCTCGAGCAACGAGTCCACGGCATCGACGCATTCGCCGCGTGGCGCCGCCTGCTGACCAAGTTCGGGGAGCGCCCACCCGGCCCCGCGCCCGACGGAATGCGGGTTCCACTCACCGCGGACCAATGGCGTCGAATGCCGTCATGGGAATTCCATCGCGCGAACGTCGATCCCGCGAGGTCCAAGACGATCGTTCAGTGCGCTCGCGTCGCCGACCGCCTCGAGCAGGCATCCACGTTCCCCAGAACCGAGGCGACCAAACGGTTGCGAGCGGTACCCGGCGTCGGGATCTGGACTGCCGCCGAAGTGGCTCAGCGTGCATTCGGCGATTCCGATGCACTCTCGGTCGGCGACTACCACCTTTCTGCCGTCGTCGGGTGGTCACTGCTGGGTGAACCGATCGACGACGCCCAGATGGTGCAGTACCTCGCTCCCCTTCAACCGCATCGATACCGCGCCGTGAGGCTTCTGCAGGTCAGCGGGCAAGCCGTCAAACCCAAGTTCGGTCCGCGAACTGCCGTTGCCGACCACCGTTGGCACTGAGCATCAGGAGTTGGAAAATGTCGACCCGATACGCACACATCGCCTTCTCCCCCGCTGCGGTGGAGCGTCAGCGGTCGACCGGAAGTTTCACCGTGTACGGTTCGAAACTCGATCAGCCCGACGAGGGCCCGATGGAATTCGATTTCCGCGCGCAGGGATTCGTGAAATCCGTGGATTCCTTCTTCATGTCCACGGTGACGCCCGACGGTTGGCCGTACGTCCAACATCGCGGCGGCCCGCGCGGATTCCTGCATGTGTTGGGCCCGAATCGAATCGGATTCGCCGATCTCCCCGGCAATCAGCAATTCGTGACGCTCGGCAATCTGGAAGAGAACAATCGCATCTCGCTGTTCGTCATCGATTACCCGACGCGAACGAGATTGAAGATCTACGGGCGCGCGCAGGTGATCGAAGCGGACGAGGACCCTGCACTACTGCAACAGCTCTTGCAAGTCCCCGGCGGCACCATGACGGCAAAAGCCCAGCGTTCCATCGTCATCGACGTCGAAGCGTTCGACTGGAACTGCAGTCGAAACATCACGCCACGCTTCGACAAGGAGCGCATGGACGAATCCCTCGCTCTGGCACGCCAACCCCTGCAAGCCGAGGTAGATCGGCTTACTGCCGAGGTCGAAGAATTGCGTGCGCGGTTGTCGAAAAACGAATGAGACTAGGCGGTTTCAGGGCACTCGGAGTCGGGTAGCCACCAAACACGGCCCGTCGCGCGGAGACGACGGGTCCCGTTGTGCCCGAGGAGGTCCGCACGATCGATCCAGACGGTGGAGTTCTGGTTAACGAACTGCACCGCCACCATTCACGACTGGTTCCACACAGACAGATTGGCCGTCCCCATGAAACTGTCCCGAACTCTCACCATGTCCGTACTCGTCGTCGCCGCAGTCGGCGCCGGAGCCGGCACCGCGGTCGCAGCGCCCCCGAATGCGGGCTTCGATCCGTCCCAACCCCTACTGACACCGACCGCAGAGTCGAACAGCCAGGCGGCGTTGATGCTCTTCCCCGGTAACGATCCGAAGCAGGCCGCGTTCGACACGATGGCCAACGAGGTCAATATCGGCTGGAACAACGGTGGTCTGCAGTCGACCCTGATCGGAGCCAACCTCGGCGTCGGAATCGGCTGCCTGTCGATCTTCCCGAACTTCATCGCCGGCTGCATCGTCGGTGGAGTCATCGGCACGGTTGCCGGAGTCGGCGCAGGAATCACCAACGGAAACCCGAACGCTGCGCCGGCCGTCGAGAAGTTCTTCGCGACTCCTTGAGTAGCGCTCAGCTGTGCGTGTGCCCGGGGGTGGGTGTCTCGTCGTGAAAATGTGTGGCGCCGATCGAATGCAGCAGCTGGTGAACGGTGTCGTCCGCCAGTTGGTATCGCATCGATCGGCCGTCGCGGGTCGCGCTCACCCACCCCTGGCTACGCAGTAGCCGCAGCGCATGTGAGACGGCTGTGCCGCTCATCCCCAGCGCCACGGACAAATCCGTGACGCAGATACCCGGTGCGTGATGAAGGCAGAGCAACAGACGCAGACGGTTGGTGTCGGAGAGAAGCTCGAAGCGACCGGACCAACTGGTGACATCGAGCCCCTCGAGTGCGGCCCTGGCGCGACGAACATCCTCGACGCTCAGCGCGCCACTGGTGTCTGCTGCGCCTGCATTCGTCAACCGACTGCCTCCGTAGAACTTCCGATCCCCCGCCGCAAGTGTACCCAGAAGCGAACCTCGTCAGGCAGACTCCACCACGGCCGCCATACCCTGGCCACCGCCGATACACATGGTCAACAGCGCTTTTCCGCCGCCGCGTCGGCCGAGTTCGTGAAGCGCGGTTGTTGCCATACGCGCACCCGTCGCTCCCACGGGGTGCCCGAGCGAGATGCCGGAACCGTTGACGTTCAGGCGATCGAGGTCCTCGAATCCCCATTCCTTCACGACGCCGAGAACCTGGCACGCAAACGCCTCGTTCAGCTCGACCAGATCGAAATCGGCAAAGCGTGCCCCGGTGCGAGCAAACAGTTTCGAGACGGCGGCAACCGGCCCGAGGCCCATCAGCGCCGGTTCACAACCGGCCGCGGCCCAACTGTCGAGGAACCCGATGGGTTCCAGCCCCAGCTCGTCCAGACGATCCTCGGCGACAACCAACATCGCTGCCGCAGCGTCGTTCTGCTGGCTGGCGTTACCGGCGGTCACGACGCCTCCCTCGGTCACCGCACGCAGCCGTGCCAGGGTTTCGAGTGAGGTATCCGGACGAATCCCCTCGTCAGCACGAAACTGTGTGACGTTCCCTTTTCGATCCGTCAGTTCGACGGCGACGATTTCGGCATCGAAGCGGCCGGATTCTCTTGCCAGTGTTGCCTTTCGGTGGCTGTCGACGGCGAAGGTGTCCGACTCTTCCCGCGTGATCCCGCAGCGTGTCGCGACGTTCTCGGCCGTTTCGATCATTCCGCTGATCCGACCGAATCGCCACTCGGGGTGCGAGCGCTCGCGGCCACGATCGAGGCGGTCGAACAGTTGCAGCCCACCGGATCTGGTGCCCCACCGCGCTCCGGTGGTGTAGTGCTCGATCCCGCTCATCGATTCGACGCCACCCGCGAGAACCACGTCGGCCGCACCCGTCTGGACCATCATGGCCGCGGAAACGATGGCCTGCAGACCCGTTCCACATCGGCGATCCGTCTGGAAGCCGGCTACCGAAATCGGCAACCCGGCCTCGAGCGCCGCCCACCTTCCGATGCACGGTGCCTCCGAATTGGCATACGACTGCCCCATCGCGACGTCGTCGATGCGGGACGGATCGATTCCGCTACGACGCACGGTCTCCTTGACGACGGTGGCAGCCAGACTTTCCGCAGGCACGTCACGAAGTGCCCCTCCGAAACGGCCCACCGCGGTTCTGACCGGCGCGACCAATGCTGCTCGTTTCACAACTGACCTCGAATCTCGTTCTGGAAGAATGGAAAAGGATTCAGGAGACCAACAGGCGCACGGTATCCGCTACCAGCGCAGGTTTACCCGCTCCTTCGATTTCGATCGTGTACCGCACGACTATCGTCGCGCCCTTCGCGGTGCGCTCGAAGGAAAGAATCTCCGCACCTGCCCGCACCGAAGAACCGACCTTGACCGGTTCGGGGAATCGCACCTTGTTGCTTCCGTAGTTCACGGTCATGGAGATTCCGTCGACACGCATCACCTGAGCGCCGAGCACCGGCAACAACGAAAGAGTCAGATAGCCGTGGGCGATGGTGCCGCCGTACGGACCCTGCGCTGCGCGCTCGGGATCCACGTGAATCCACTGGTGATCCTCGGTGGCGTCGGCGAACTTGTCGATCCGATCCTGTGTGACCGGGAACCACGCGCTGTAGCCCAAGTGCTCACCGACAGCCGTCTCTACTTCGTCGATTCCGTTGAAAATTCGCATAGTTCTCTCCTGAAAGGTGTTGAACAGCAAAGAAAAGTGCAGCGCTAATGTGCGCCGCGGCGCAGCGTCAATGTGCGCCGCGGCGCAGCGTGACCCGATACGTGTACTGCTCCGGCAAGAAATAGCTCACCGACAACTCGTTGGCAACGCCCTGCGCGTTGGAGTACAAACGGTCCACCCGCAACATGGCGTGGCCGATTTCGCAATCGACGTCCCTGGCAACGTCCGCCGTGGCCGGGGACACCGTGATCGATTGTGCTGCTTCGACAATCGGACTGTCGATCAGCGGTTCCAGCAAGCCGATCACCGTATTGGCGCTCACCGCACCGGCCGCCATGGCGGGCAGGTCGATGATCTGCCGCGCGATCGCCTCCGGCAGATGCGCCGTCGTCTGCACGAACGGAACTCCCTCGTGTATCCGCCGGAAGACCACGGTGTACACGACGTCGGTGTCGAGCCGAAGCCGACTGGCCGCCTCGATGTCCACGCGCCGGTGCAGCGGTGACACAACTTCCATCGTCGTGTCCCGCGAAAGGTTCATGAGATCTTCGATGGATCCGAGATGACGGAGATAGCGGCCGCTGTTCTCGGTCACGAACGTTCCGCGCCCGGGTACTCGGTACACGATGCCCTCGGCAACCAGATCGTGAAAGGCTCGGCGGACCGTCTGCCGACTCACGCCGTGATGCTGCGCCAGTTCGGATTCGGTGGGCAGTTGAATGCCGTCGCGGTAGGTACCGGCAGAGATCTGCTGACGAAGCTCACGAGAGAGGCGTTGGTACGCCGGCTCCGTCTCTCTTTCCTTACCGCTCATAGCGACATGATCCTACTTGCTCACCGATCCGTCACAGACCGCCGCGGGCAACCAGCTGCGAAACGATCACGTTGCGCTGAATTTCGTTGGTTCCCTCCCCGACGATCATCAGTGGTGCATCACGGAAATACCGCTCGACGTCGTACTCCGTCGAATAGCCGTAACCGCCGTGGATGCGGACGGCGGACAAAGCGATTTCCATCGCCACCTCGGAGGCGTACAGCTTGGCCATGCCTGCCTCCATGTCGCACCGCTCGCCGCTGTCGTACATCTGCGCCGCGTGCCACGTCAGCTGCCGTGCGGCCGTCAGCTTCGTTGCCATGTCGGCGAGGTAATTGCCGATCGACTGGTGCTTCCAGATCGGCTGGCCGAAGCTCTCGCGCTGCTGCGCGTAGGCAAGTGAATCCTCGAGTGCGGCCGTGGCGACGCCCAGTGCGCGGCAAGCCACCTGGATACGGCCGGTCTCGAGTCCCTTCATCATCTGCCCGAAGCCCTTTCCGGGAGTACCGCCCAGAATGGCCGACTCGGAGATGCGGTAATTGTCGAAGGACAGTTCACAACTCTCGACGCCCTTGTATCCGAGCTTCGGGAGGTCGCGGGAGACGGTCAGCCCTTCGCCGTGCTCGACGAGAACGATCGAGATGCCCGCATGACGAGGGCTTGCGCTTGGATCGGTCTTGCACAGCAAGGCGATCACGCCGGATCGGCGGGCATTGGTGATCCATGTCTTGGCGCCGTTGACGACCAGATCTGTGCCGTCGCTCTTGGCGTTGGTTGTCATGGCCTGCAGATCGGAACCTCCGCCGGGCTCGGTGAGGGCCATCGTTGCCCGGATCTCGCCGGTTGCCATTCGCGGCAGGTACTTCACCTTCTGCTCTTCGGTACCGAACAGCGAGATGAGTTTCCCGACCACCGTGTGACCGCCCATCGCCCCCGCCAGGGACATCCATCCGCGTGACAGTTCCTGCGTCACCTGCGCATAACAGGGCATGGACACCGGCGATCCGCCGTACTCCTCGGGAATCGCGAGCCCGTAGATCCCGATCTGCTTCATCTGATCGATCCACTTCTCGGGATACTCGTTCGCGTGCTCCACCTCCTGGACCGTGGGCTTGACCTCTCGGTCGACGAACCGGCGCACGGTTTCGATCAGGAATGTCTCTTCGTCGTTGAGCTTGAGCATGAATCCGCCTCGACTTGAAATAAGTTTGTACGGCCATATTTCGATATTGTTCGCGCAATGTCAATACCGCGCCTTGACATCGATACGCAGCAACTGCCAGCATCGAGGCAGTTCGGTGCACATCAACGCCGTTCACGGCAGCTCATCCACTTCACAACTGGCCGTACATTTGATTTCCAGATCGAGGTAATCGACACACTATGGACGAGAACCACTACCGCGCCACCAGACGTCGCGCGTCCCTGGTCGCGCCGGGTTCAGACGAGCGCAAGGCACGCAAAGCACTCTTCTCGAACGCAGACGAGGTGATTCTCGACCTCGAAGATGCCGTCACTTCGGCGAACAAGAACCTGGCGCGAACCCTCGTGAGCACCTTGGTGCACGAGTTCGGTAGGGCGCGCACCATCTCGGTCCGAATCAACGGCCTGACCACACCATGGGCCCGCGACGACCTGATCGCCTGCGGCGCCCTCGGAGAATCGCTGACGAGCGTGATCGTCCCGAAGGTCGAGTCCGCCGACGAACTACTCGAGGCCGAGCACATCCTCTTCACTGCCGGTGGGCACCACACCACCCTGCAA
>NZ_LVCT01000667.1:0-13560 GCF_001647205.1 Rhodococcus sp. EPR-134 | reverse complement strand
GACGCTCCCGACCTGCGCGCCTGGTCGACGAAGTGACCGATCAGGTGATCTGCAACTTCACCGAGATGATCAGCGGCAATCACGGCGTCGGAGAGTTGGTCGAGAGCATCGGTGTGCACCTTCTTGATCGCGTCGATGAGGTCGTCGAGTCGAACCTTGTTGGTCATTTCCACTGGTTTGCTCATGCGTCAACCCTAGGTTGACGCAATCGAAAGCGTCAACCCTAGGTTGACGATCGTCTTCGCCGCCCAGTGCTCAGCCGGAAAAGAATTCACGCAGAGCCGGGACAATAGCGTCGTCGGCGACGCCGTGGCCCTGACCGGGGATCTCCAAAGTCTTTGTCCCCGAGACTTTTGCAGCGATTCTCGTCGCCGAGGCAGGTGCCCATTGACCACTGTCACCGCCGTACATGACCAACGTGGGGACGGTAATGGAGGCAAGCCAGTCGAGCGACTGACAGCCGTGATCACACACAGCGACGTCGTAAGGCAAGGTGTGCGCGATGGCGCACATGTCGGGCCAATCGGCACTCCGCTTGATCTCGTCGACCATCTCCGCGGATGCACCGGTCAGATCCAGAAAACGCGTCACAGCACCTTCCCTGTCGCCGCCCGCAATCAATCGCTCCAGGTCACTTTGGGCAGTCTCGTCACGCTGGTCGTCGTCCATGTACGGCGCCTCGTAGACGGCGAGCTTACGCATCGGAACGGCCTGCGCAGCGGCCTCCAAAGCCAGCGCGGCACCCGACGACAATCCGTAAACGAGCGGTGTTTCACCGGTGGCAGCGACGACCGCCCGCAAGTCCTCCACCTCGGCGTCGATCGAGAACGCGCGACTGTCACCGCTGTCCCCGCGTCCGCGCCTGTCGTACGAGTACACCGTGAAGTCCGCCGCCAACTCTGCAGCCAGGGAATCGAACCATCCGCGGTCGCAGAACGCTCCGGCGACCAGGACCACTGCTGGTCCGGCACCGGAGCGTTCGTATGCGATGGTCGTACCGTCGCGGGATTGCACTACCGCTGGGGATTGCTCTGTTTGCACGTCGATCTCCTCAGGTCTGGTCAATGCCTACCTGATTAGACCGCCCGCGTTACCGAAACTCATCGGTCCGGTCGGCAGAGGCTTCAGCTGATCTTGTTGTACAGGGCATCCCAACCCTGTGCCACGTACGAAATCGTGTAGATCGAACCGTAGAACGTAGAGCCACCCAGACTGGTGACGTTGCCCGCCTGCACTGCCGGGAGTCGCTGCCACAGCTTGCTCGCCACCAATGCCTGGTACGCGGCACTGTCCTCGTTCTCGGTGATCATGAAGCCGTCGACGCCGGCCAGCACGTCGAGGCCTTCGAGGCTGACGCCGCCCTCGGGATCGAGCCCCTCCGAGGTGGCGGTTTTGCCACCGATGTCGCCGAGCGTCATGTCGCTGGGCTTGTCGCCCTTCTCGGAGGTACGGATGCTCGTGACGTACAGCGTGTTCGTGTCCGGCATGAACGAGACACTGGCGACGGTCTTGGACGCAATCTTCTCGGCATGACGACTGCGGATGTCGGAAATCAGATTGTCGTAGTCGAGCGTCAATCGATCGAGTGTGGCCGTTCGACCGAGCCAGCCCGACAACCGCGAGAGGTTTGTGCGCCAGTCGTCGGTGAACTCTGTCGTCAGAACCGGTGCGATGGTGGACATCTCGGCCACCGGCCACCACTCGCTCTCGTAGTTCAGGCACACGATCAGGTCGGGCTCGAGCGCCAAGATCTGCTCGCGGTTGGGGATCTCCGACAGGAACGGTACCGACGAATCGATAGGCACCCACGGTGTCGCCTGGGCGTACGTGTAGCCGACGAGCGGAAGTTCCAGCGCTACAGCAGGTTCCAGATCGAGCCGCGAGTCGATCGCGACAACCCTCTTCGGATTGACAGGAATGTCGTACGTTCCGAGAGGTGTCGTCACAGAACGCATTTCGGTTTCACCCGAACTGCTCCCGCTGTCACCGCAGGCCGCCAGGAACGCGCCCAGCCCGGCGATTCCGGCACCGAAGCCGAACTGCCGACGTGTGAGGTCCGAAACGAGGCGGTTGTCGGAGTAGCCCTCGGGAAGCAAGAGCGTGGATTGAGCGGGCATGCGTGTCGAACCTCCAAAAGAAATGAATCATCCACTGTTGCGAGCGGATAAGGATGCCCTAACAGCGTACGCAGGGAGGGTCGTCGCGATCGGCCCAGAAATAGTCGAATCAGGCCAATTCGCACCCCTTACTTGTCGAGTTTGCGCATCTCGACGAAGTAGACCGCACTGAACGCGAGGTAGGTGCCGACGATTCCGAGGACCGAGATGATCAGGACGAGAGCGAGAAACATAGCCATGATGGTCTCCACTGACACGGGTTGTTCACGATGTCGATCGAGAGAAAATGGCTTCGAACTGCGGCGCTGCGACTCGAAGCGGGGCCGAAACTTTCGGTTACACACACCACGCTAGCCCCAGGCGTCTCGAGTTTTGATGAACTCGAGGTGAACTCTCCTACGGCTACGTCACACTTTTCTGTCGGACGGTCAGTTCGGTCCGAGCACCTGTCCGGACCATTCGACCAAAGGCGTCAGTGCGCGCCACGCTGTGCGAACTTCCTTCAATGTCCTGGCGCTGTCCAGCCACGACGGGCTTGGGTAACTACGACCAGCAGTCAGCGACTTGTGACGCAGCAATTCGATCCGCGGGTGATCGACCGTGTATCCGCGAGGCGCCGTCTTGAGCTTGTCGCCGCCGATCGTGAATCCGGCCTTCTCGACGGAGGCCAGGATCTTCTCGAGCTCCGGCCCTCGAACGTCGTCGTCGACAGCCGCACGATAACGCGCGATGGTCTCCGAACTGCTGGCGTAGAAACCACCGGCCACCATCAACCCTGCCGCGTCGATCTGCACGTAGTAGCCACAGCTCTCGGCGAGACCGACGAACGCTCCCTGGTGCGTCTTGTACGGGATCTTGTCCTTCGAGAATCGAACGTCACGATACGGCCGAAAGAGCTTGGCCGTGCCGAATTCGTCCTCCAACGCCGCGGTCAACGACGCCATCGGACGACGAACCACTTCGTCGTACGTCTCCTTGTGCGCTGCCCACCAGGTCTTGCTGTTGTCGGCCTCCAAGTCTTCGTAGAAGTCGAGTGCAGCAACGGGTATGCCAGTGAACGCAGCCATGGCGTAAGCCTAGCCCGGGCTGACAAGCACCACCGACGTGTCATCCGAATGGACTCTTGCCGTGCCCGCGAATTGCCCGAAATATGGCCAGGTGGAACAACAATTACTCACAGGGGGGAATACATGACACCGAGACTGTCGGCATTCACGGATCTACTGGCCCAGGAAGTCTTCCAACCAACCCCGGTAGTCGTGGAAGCCCCATTGAACATTCCCGTTCTCATCATCGCCGTCATCGCGTTGGTGACTGCGATAGCAGCACTTGCTGTGGCACTTTCGGCTCGCATGCGCGCCACGCCCACACCGCGATCCGCCGCGGCTCAGCAACACGGCTCAGTGCAAGCTTCACAGAGCCCTCCACCAGCACCACCCGCAGGCTGGCACTCACAGCTATAGAGCACAACTGAGTGAACCGCGTATCTCTGGCATCAACGAGGTGCTGCCCTGCACCGATGCCCGGATCGGCCCGAATCCGTAGACTGCATGGAGATGATTTCCGAAATACAAGCATGGGAACTGACCGATACCAACCGAGACTGGTTGATTCACCGACCCGTCGAGATCGCGATCTACGTGGCACTCGCAGTCGTTCTGCGCTTCGCACTGCACCGCGGGATCGATCGAATGTCGAAGCCTCGCAAGTCTCCGAACGCCAAGGTGAACGAGCGCAGATCGCAGCGAGCCCGGACCATCGGTTCGGTACTCAAATCGACAGTGTCCATCGTCATCCTGGTCTGGTGTGTGCTGCAGATTCTCGGCATCCTCGGGATCAACGTCGCGCCGTTCATCGCATCCGCCGGAGTCATCGGCCTTGCCATCGGTTTCGGTGCACAAAACCTGGTGCGTGACTTCCTCTCCGGCATCTTCATGTTGCTCGAGGATCAGTACGGTGTCGGCGACGTCGTTGATCTCGGCGACGCGGTCGGCACCGTCGAAACAGTGGGCCTGCGCGTCACCACGATTCGAGATGTCAACGGCACCTTGTGGTATTGCCGCAACGGCGAAATCCTGCGAGTGGGCAACATGAGTCAGGGTTACGCCACTGCAGTTCTCGATCTCCCGATCGCCCACAATGCGAACGTGCACAAAGCGTGTGAGGTGGCGACGCGAGCTGTCCTCGAGGCGGCGGAGTCCGAACCGATCAGGGCGGACATGATCGACAAGCCGGAGATGCTGGGAGTCAATTCGGTTACTGCCGAGGCAATTACCATTCGAGTGACGGCGCAGGTCAAGCCTGGGCGCCAATGGGCAGTCCAGCGCGCATTTGCGCGCTCGGCGCTGACTGCGTTCGAAGAGCAGGGAATCGAGGCGCCGTACCTGCCTGTTCTGCGATGACGGTTGAGACCGAAGCGTCTGCCCTTTCCATCAAGTACGCGAGCCCCCGGCGCGGTCGATACCGCCGGGGGCTCGCTGGTGCCTGAAGCACGATTCAGACGGTGGAGGTCGAGACCTCCCGATCTGCCGAGCTGTTGCCAAACACCCGGTGCAGGAACATCGTCAGAGCAATTGCTACGACGATGCCGATCAGCGGCGGGATTCCCACCTCGAACTCACCGGAAAGCCAAGCGAGGAACGCTGCGACGGCATAGACGGTTAGGTTTCGCCAGTGGACCGGCTGCGGGGTGTACCCCTCGGGTATGCCTCGCCGCCACCGGCACAGGAAGTCAGCGATGATCACGCCGCCCAATGGCGGGATGAAAGTTCCGAGCAGACTCAGGTAGTCGACCAGATGGTTGTGCACACCGGTCAGAGCGAGCGCCGTGCCGATCACACATCCACCGATGACGAACGGGGTCTTGCGAGGCTTTCTGAACAGTTCGGCACCGGCCACTCCGAAGGCGTATGCGGTGTCTGCGTTGCTCTTCCAGAGGTTTCCGAACAGCAAGACCAGGCCCCAGCCGACAAGCCCGAGGTTGTAGAGGATCAACACGAAGTCACCCTCGTGGAACGTGATGGCTCCGATGGCGCCGAACAGGATCATCAATCCGTTTCCGAGGAGGAACCCGATAACGCAGGCCCACACCGCTTGTGATCCGGAGCGAGCAAATCTGGTCCAGTTGGGCGCTTGCGTTCCCGCCGATACGAACGTGCCGACGACAGTGGTGATTGCGAGCGCGATCGTCATGGTCGTCTGCGGTTGAACCGAGACCAGGCCGGAGAATCCACCGACCTCTTCGAGGGACCGGAACACGACCCAGCAGGCCAACGCCAGGATCAAGGGCGTCGAGACGAGCGAAACCCAGTACATTCCGCGGTAGCCGTAGCAGGCGGTGACGCACATCAAGATGCTCGCCGCGATCATCACCGACGCCCGCGCGAGATAGGACTCCCAGCCCAATGCCTGCGCGGTGAGATCACCGATCGTGCCGATGATGACTCCGTACCAGCCGATCTGAGTACCGCCCAGCAGGATCGAAGCGAGCTTGGACCCGCGAGTGCCGAAACTGTAGCGCGCCATCACAACTGTAGTCAGTCCGGTTCGGGCTCCGACGAACCCCATCATGGCGACGTAGACCCCCAAGATGGCGGATCCGGCGGCGATCACCACCATCAGTTTCCAGAACGAGAACGCGGTACCGAGCGCTGCTCCGGCCAACATCGTCGGCGTGAAGATGGTGAACCCCAACAACACGACCGCGAGCGAGAAGAACGGCTTACGTGCATGAAGCGGAACCGGAGTGACGGGATAGTCTGGATCGATCGGGTGGCCTGCGCTCTCCGAATCGCCTGCGACCGTGGCAGGTTCGACGGCGCTGCTCATACAACTTCGCCGATGTCTTCGAGCCACAGGCTCGCGCGCTCGGCCAGCATGCGGTCCATCAGTGCCACACACTCCGCGTCGTCGACGACGTCGACCTGAATTCCGCTGCTGCGCAACCATTCCTCCGATGCCTCGAAGGAACGATTTTCGCCGACCACGATTCGAGGGATCTCGTACAGGCGAGCCGTTCCGGCGCACATGAAGCACGGCGACAAAGTCGTGTAGAGGACACACTCGCGATACACCGAGGCCGGCAGTCGTCCGGCGCGCTCGATGCAGTCGGTCTCGCCATGACGGATGGCGCTGTTCATCTGGACCCGACGGTTACGTCCGACTGCGAGAACCTCGCCCCGGTGAATCAGCGCCGCGCCGATCGGCACGCCGCCCTCCTCCCAACCGATCTTCGCCTGTTCGATCGCAAGTCCGAGAAAATACTCATCGGTGTGTGCCGGATGATTCATGTGCGCTCCTGGAGTCTGACCAAAATCGTCGATTGTGGCTCGTGTCACAATCCGACCACGGTGGTAACAGCCCGACAAGGGACAACCTGTCAGTTCGGCAGAACTAGCTCTATGACGAAGTGCCCCCTCGGCGGACGATATAGAAATGCTCCCGACTCTGCGACAAGTTCTTGCGATGCCCTCGTTCAAGGCCGCCGCAATCGAGGTGCTCGCGGGCGACGTCGATACCGCGGTGGTCCGCTGGGTCCATTCGTCCGAGGTGTACGAAATGGGTGGGCTGCTGTCCGGAGGTGAGGTCCTTCTGACCACGGGCCTCGGTCTGCACGGGCGATCTCCCGAGCAGCTCACCGCCTACATCGACCAATTGGCGGACGCGGGATGCGTCGCACTCGCGATGGAAGTCGGGCGCTCGTTCCTCACGGCCCCTCCCGAACTCGTCGAAGCTTCGCGCCGACGGGGACTCGCGTTCTTGGCCCTGCACGCAGTAGTGCCCTTCGAGCGGATGGTCGAAGACTTTCACGACCTCATGCTCCGCCGCACTCTCGGTTCGGCGCAAGCGGGCGAGCCTGTCTGGCAAGAACTTCTGAGTCTCGTGGTTGCAGGCCAGGGCATGACTGCGCTGCTCGACAAGGTGTCACGACTCGCGGGGTGCGGCGTCGATCTGCTCGACGCGGATGGCAGAACCGTCGAGCGCAGCACAACCGGCGCAGAGCGATCCGAGACCGAACGCACTATCCACGACGTACGCGGCCCGACGAACTCACTCGGTCGACTTGTCCTGTGCGGGCCGGCAACCACACGCCGAACCGCCGTCGCAAACTGCGCCGCCGTCGCGGTAGCTCTGGAACTCGGCCGTCACGGCGATCTCGGCCCAAGACAGTCACTCGCCCAATCGGTGATCACCGACGTGGTGGGCGGTGTGCTCACATCGCACGGCGACTTGTCCGAGCGACTGACAGCGGCCGGGTGGACGCCGTTGTCGGAGGGGCACCACGTCCTCGTCGCCGCTGTCGACATCGATCGGCAAACCCCGGTTCGAGAGCTCGCTGACCAAGTACGCGACGCCGTGCGGGCCGTGCTCGGCTCCTGTGTCGTCGGGACTGCGGCCAATCACGTCATCGTGCTCGCGCACGGGTGGGCGTCCGCATCCCCCGCTCGAGTGCGGACTGCGTTCACCGAAGCCGACGAGCTGCTACGCCGCGGGCCGGGCGGTTCCGCGGTACGCACGCTCGGAGTGGCGACGCCGGTCGCGGATCTGTCGGGCGTCGGGGCTGCGGTCGCGCAAGCTCGCGAAGTCGTCCAGATCGCGCGGCGCTTCGGCTCCCGGACCGGAGTGATCCTCGCGAGGGACGTCGGCGTCCAACGACTGCTCGCCGCCGGAACGACACCCGCTTCGCTGTCCGTGTTCGTAACCGAGCAACTCGGTTCGCTGATCGCATACGACACAGCACATTCCGCCGATCTCGTCCGAACGCTCGACGCGTACCTCGCACATCGGGGCGGCAAGGCGAGAACCGCGGATTTCCTCGGCATTCGGCGTCAGTCGCTTTATGCACGGCTCACGCGTATCGAGAAGCTGATGGGTGTTTCCCTCGACGATCCGGCACAGGTGGTCTGCCTCGGGCTTGCGCTGACCGCATGGCGCATGCGCACCGGCCTTGATCCACAAGCTGCGTTCGAGCGTCTCCCCGGGTGAGCGACAACCTCTGCGATGATGAACGAATGACCGGAGCAGCAGAGTTGATGATCGAGATCCCTGCCGGCCAGGTGCACCTTCGGGACGACCGCAAAGGTACTGCGTGGACCTCGAAAGTCGAATCCTTCCGCCTCGCACGCCATCTCACCACCAGGGCGCTGCTTCACGGAGATTCGTCGGACGATTCGAGCAAACCAGCGGTCGACCTTTCATGGAAGGACGCCATCGCAACCTGCAACACACTTTCGGTCGCGGACGGTCTGACACCCGCATATCGAGACGTCGACACCGATTCTCCGCAGTGGGACCGCGGCGCAACTGGCTACCGGCTCGCCACCGAGGCCGAGTGGCAGTACGCATGCAAGGCCGGCACCTCCGGCTACCGCTACGGCGAGATCGACGAGATTGCCTGGTACAGCGACAATTCAGAGGGTAGAGCGCATCCCGTCGGAACCAAGACACCCAACAACTGGGGCCTGTACGACATGATCGGCAATGTCTGGGAATGGTGCTGGGATCTCTACGACCCCGAGGTTTACGGCACGTACCGGATCTTCCGCGGCGGCAGTTGGGCCGAAAGTGAGCGCGGTTGCGGCGCTACCGTAAGGAGGCGAAGCCACCCGACATTTGCTATCGACGACTTGGGATTTCGCCTAGCTCAGACGATCTGAGGGCAGACGGCCGAGGACTTCGAGCACAGCCTCGATCTCTTCTCGACTGCGAAGCCTAACTATCGGCAACGACGGCACATCGACAAGGACCGTGGCCATACGCCCGACGTTGCGTCCGTCGCTTCGCCAGGCCCAGCGCACCACGTGATCCGGATCGAACAGAATGGTGTGCAGTGGCGGCTCCATGTTGCGATTCCACAACACCTCTCGCTGCAATCGCCGACGCACGGTTCGTGTGATCACCTGGCGCATCACCGTCCGCCGAGGCAGATCCAACCACAGCATCAGGTCCGCACGCTCGGCCAGAAGCTCACGCACCGCACCGTACTGCCACTCGGTCACCCAGGCCGGCTCGCTGGAAAAGCGTCGTACTTCGGTTTCGAAACTGTCGAGCGGAATCCAGTCGGGCCCGTGGAACAGCGAGTCCAGCTCAGTGTGTTCGATCTCGAGAAGCCGCCCGATTCGACCGGCGAGAGTCGTCTTTCCGGCACCGGAAGTCCCCGCGACAAGGATCTTCTGCGGACGAATCGTCAGCGCGGCGGGGTCTACGAAAGGCACCGATACACCCTAGGGGCCTTACACTTCGCAGTCCACCCATTCGATGTAACCGGTACCGTTGATCGACGCACCGTCGAAGCTTCCCCGGTAGGTGTACGCGCCGACGTATCCCTTGCCGTGACCGTAGCGCCACTCCGAGTCGATCTCCGCCTCGAACTCCACGACCGTCCTGCCGTGATCGCGCACCTGCCAACGCAGTACGCGCGGCACACGCATCTCGCGACCCTGTGGGTCGACGTGCAATGCGTCGGCGTACTCGAGCACGTCGAACTCGACGTCGTCGAAGACCTTCGCACTACCGTCGACAGTCCGAATGTAGGCGAGCTTGCACGCCGAAACCCCTGACGCTCGAACATCGGTGAGCAACAACTGATGCCGGTCGTCCAGTTGAACGATCTGGTAGGTGAAAAAGTCGGCCGGGAGCTTCCACGACTCGGGAAGCGCGCGGCGAGTCAACGATTGCGGTGTCATGCACCGCGCGTACTCGACGGTGCACGGAGCCGAAATACTCACCGGTCCATCCGGACTCGCAATTGTTCCGGAGCACTGTGCCAGCAGACTGACGTGGTCGTAGACGGGATTACGCACGAACCACGACGCTTGGTCCGTTGCCACGATCTCGAGATCGACGTCGAATGAGTCGTATCGCCCGGTGACTCGGAAGTTCGGATAGCTGTTCTCGATGATCAGGTTGTCACCGAAGGCGATTCGCGAACCATCTTCTTCGAACGCACACTCATCGGCAGCGTCGTACGCCCGGTAGAAGTGATGGCCCGGCGCTGCGGTGGAACTCAGCACGGTTGCGGTGTTTCGCGCGTCGGGTGCAGCGAGATAGTCGTTGTCGAACACCACCGTCCCGGTTGCACCGATCAACGTCATGGTGTTGAGGTAACGGAAAGGCCCTGGCAGCCGGGGAACGAAGATCCCGTAGTGCGTCCACGCAAACTTCCGCGAAGCCAGGTGCGGACGCAGCATCTCGGGCCGATCGAACGGGCGTACCGATTCCGCCATTCGCTTGTCGATCAGCGGTAGCGCGCCGTCCAGCAAAGCCCGAACCGCGGGTCGCCACAATCGGCGCGAGCGGGTGGCGGGAACAGGGTCGGAACGATCAACGGTTTGCCCGGTCACGCCCCTAAGTTAATGTAACCAGCCGTAACAAACAAGTGTCGAAGTTTCCTCGACGACCTCACACCCTGAACACCCGCGCCCTGCCCACCGGGCGAATAGCATGTGAGAATCCGCGTACCGGAACCGGTCGCAGAGAGGGCGCAACAATGCAGCACGAAGAGTCGTCGTTCACCGGAGTCGCCGGTGCCAAGATCGTCTACGACGTGTGGACACCGGACCGCGAACCCACCGGGGTTCTCGTCCTGTGCCACGGACTCGGCGAACACGCGAGGCGCTACGACCATGTTGCTGCGCGGCTCGGGGAACTCGGGCTCATCGTGTATGCACCCGACCATCGCGGGCACGGACGCTCTGGCGGCAAGCGCGTTCACCTCAAGGAATTCTCCGACTTCACCGACGACGTCCACACGTTGTTCTCGATCGTGACGGCGGCACATCCCGGCAAGGACAAGTTCCTGCTCGGGCACAGCATGGGCGGCGCGATCGCCCTTTCCTACGCCCTCGACCATCAGGCCGATCTCAAAGCCCTCGCCCTGTCCGGACCTGCGGTGATCATCGCAACCGGCACTCCGAAGATCGTGATGCAGTTGGGCAAGATCGTCGGCAAATACCTCCCGGACGTGCCCGTCGAGAACCTGGAAGCTGCTGCCGTATCGCGTGATCAGAAGGTCGTCGACAAGTACAACGCCGACCCGCTGGTTCACCACGGCAAGGTTCCCGCCGGTATCGCGCGCGGCATGATCACCGCCGCGGAAGGCTTCCCGGCGCGCCTGCCCTCGCTCACCATTCCCGTACTGCTTCAACACGGCTCGGACGACCGTTTGACGGACCCGGCCGGCAGCAAGCTCGTCGCAGATCTGGCCGGCTCTTCGGATGTCACCTTGAAGGTGTACGACGGCCTGTACCACGAGATCTTCAACGAGCCTGAGCAGGAAGAAGTTCTGAACGATCTGATCGAGTGGCTGCGTCCGCGGGTCACCGGAGCATAGTCATGTCTACGTGCGGGATCCTGCTGGCGGCCGGGGCCGGATCCCGCATGGGCAAACCCAAAGCGCTCGTCACAAACACCGAGGGTCAGTCTTGGCTCCACCACGGGGTGACGACACTGCAGTCCGCAGGCCTCTCACCGGTCATCGTGGTCCTCGGCGCGCAGGCAGAGGACGCCCTCGAACTACTGCCCACCACCGATGTCATTGTGGTGATATCGGATTGGCAACACGGAATGAGCGCGTCACTGCGCTGCGGACTCGAGGCCGCCATGCGAATCGACGACGCAGATGCGGCAGCGATCTCTCTGGTCGACGTCCCGGACCTCAACGCCGACACCGTGACGCGGATCGTGGGTCACAGCTCCCCATCACGAAACATACTGCGAAGAGCTGTCTTTCACGGCCGTCCCGGCCATCCCGTCCTGATCGGACGCGACCACTGGCCGACGCTTGCAAAGTCACTCACCGGGGACGGCGGCGCCAACACCTACCTACGCGAACACGGGGTCGAGTTGGTGGAGTGCAGCGACCTCAGCAGCGGCGTCGACGTCGACTATCCCGAAGCCTGATCGCACGTCACAATCCTCCCAGGTGGTGGGTGTCCGTATTCGGTGTAAAGATGGCCCGATGAAACGTACCGTCGCCGCCCTGCTCGACATCGAGATCGACGAGGCGACCAACCGGGAGTTCAAGATCGCGGTGACGCGCGCGCCGGGTGTCGAACTGCTGGAAACGATGTCGTTCGTCCATGACGGCAATCCGCTCGAACCCCGCGAGATCACCGCCGAACACGGTACCCGGATCCACCTACTCGACTGTGCCCCAGGCAAACTGATTGTCAGCTACGACGCAACCGTCATCGGCCGCGCAGAACCGTTGTCGGTCAGCGACTACGACGTGTCGAAATATCTGCGCCCCAGCCGGTATGCCGAGGCCGACAAGTTCTTCGGTTTTGTCGCCGGGCAATTCGATCTCGCCACTCCCCCGGCCGAACTCCTCCTCGAAGTCACTCGCTGGGTGAGTACACATTTGAGTTATGTTCCCGGCACCAGTCGCGGCACCGACAGTGCGGTAGACACCTTGCTCGCCGGCGCCGGAGTGTGCCGCGACTACTCGCACCTGACCATCTCACTGCTGCGCGCCGTGGGGATTCCCGCTCGACTGGTGGCCGTCTACGCGCCGGGCTGCGATCCGATGGATTTTCACGCCGTAGTCGAAGCCAATATCGACCACGTCTGGCGCGTGGTCGATGCAACGCAGTTGGCGCCGCGCAGCAATCTTGTGCGCATCTCGACCGGCCGAGATGCCGCAGACACAGCCTTCCTCGACAATCACGGCGGATCGATCACGTTGCATGCCTCGGAAGTTCGCGCAGTCGTCGACGGCGTTCTCGACAACGACGACTACGCAACACTCACATCGATCGGCTGAAAAGCAGCGTCAGGCGCTGATCTGGTTCTGCGAGGCCATCGTTCGCTCGAGGAACTTGATCGTGAGATCGACGATCGCCTTCCCCTCCCGAAGAGCTTTCCCGATCACCGGGAAAGCATGGATCTGCCCACTCCAGATGTGCGTTTCGACGGCTTGTCCTGCCTTGATCAAGTTTTCGGTCATGATCTCGACGTCCGGACGCATCAGTTCGTATTCGGCGGACACCAGGAACGACGGCGGAATCAGACTGGCGTCGGCGTTGATCGGCGACTGCGCACCAGGAATCTCGTCCGGCCCCTCGAGCCACCGGTCCTTGAGCTTTTCCACCTGTGACATCGGTAGGTAGGCATCACGTTTCATGAAATCGGGATCATGGTCCTCGAGGTTCACGTTGAGAAGAGGGGAATATCCCACCACGGCAGCGGGCCGCGTGATTCCGCGCAGCGCGGCAATTTCGGCGACCTTCATGGCCAGGTATCCGCCCGCCGAGTCACCGGCAACCACAATCTTGTTCGGGTCTTCGGCTGTCTCGAGCAACGCGGTGTACGCGGCCATTGCGTCCTTGACGGAGGTGCCGATGGAACCTTCCGGCAGCTGGCGGTAGCGCACGGAGATCACCGGTACGCCGGCCTTCGCAGAGAGCAAACCGCACAGTGCCCGGTGCGTTGCCAGACCGCAGAA
>NZ_LVCT01000666.1:0-3849 GCF_001647205.1 Rhodococcus sp. EPR-134 | reverse complement strand
GCCCCGTTGACTGAACTAAATGCCGAATGGTGCAGGTCTGAAGGGGTGGGGTCGATGTGGGTCGGTAGCTTGCGGACATGAGCGAAGGGGAAAGTTCGAGAGATCTGTCGGGGCTTGTGGTGGCCCGAGTGGGTCGGTTGATAGCGACAGGTCAGGCGGCGGAGCCTTACGTCTTGCAGGGCAGCGACGGTGAACGAGTGGAGTCCGTCGAGGTGTTCTTCCGGGAGCTGATCGCTTCCGGGAGGTCGGTGGCGACGGTGCGTTCGTACGGTATGGATCTGCTCAGATGGTGGCGGTTCCTTCACGCTGTGGACGTGGCGTGGGATCGTGCCGATCGGGTCGATGCCCGCGATTTCAGTTGTTGGATCCAGTTGACGGCGAAGGCACGACAAGGATCAGTGGTGCCGGCCAGCGCCGAGGCGGCTGCTACTGCTGCGGCATCGCCGAATCCTGTCACCGGCAAACCGGCTCTGGGGGCCGGGTACTCGCCGGCGACAGTGGCGCACAGTGAGACGGTGCTGCGAAGTTTCTACGATTTTCATCGGGACGCGGGGACTGGCCCGCTTCTGAATCCGTTCCCTCTCGATCTCTCTCGCCGGTCGAGACGGGCTCATGCGCACCACAATCCGATGGATCATTGGGCACCTGAGCGTGTGGGGCGCTACCGGCCTCGGGTCTCGCAGCGGATTCCCCGAGCGATTCCCGAGGATCTGTTCGATAAGTTGTTCGCGGCGTTGTCGTCGGATCGGGACCGGGCGTTGGTGGCGTTCTGGATTTCATCGGGGGTGCGAGCGTCGGAGCTGTTGGGAGTCCGCGAGTGCGATGTCGACCCGGGGCAGCAGTTGATTACTGTGGTGCGCAAGGGAACACGTGCGGTGGAGCAGGTACCCGCGTCGGCGGACGCGTTCGTCTGGTTGCGGTTGTATCAGGAGCAGTTGCGGGGCGAGGTGCCACTCGGACGGATGCAACCGTTGTGGTGGACACTGCGAAGGCCTCGCCGCCCGTTGAATTACCATGCGGCGCATCGGATGTTCGAGCGTGCGAATGCTACCCTCGGTTCGGATTGGACTCTGCACGACTTACGTCACAGTGCAGCGAGGCGGATGGCCAACGACCCGCACTTGTCCTTGGTGGAGGTCAAAGAGGTGTTGGGGCACGCCCATTTGTCGACGACCGAAATTTATCTGACACCCGATAAGGACGAGGTGATCGCCAGCGTCCTGGCCCACCACGCTCGTACTGCTGATCAGCGGGAACATCCGCGGGCTCCGTCGCCGCCTCCTGCTCCTGGATACGATCCGGCAGCGTTGAGCGTGCTGTTCGGGAGGCCGTTGTGAGCACTGCCGTCAAGCACATGACCCGCCCGGAACGCTTCGAGGTCACACCGGTGCCGCATTCGAGGATTCGCCAACTGCACAAACAGTTTCCACCACGCGAAGGTGAACTCTGGTGGCCGCACACCGCTGCCTCTGCTGAGGAGGTCGAGGCCCGACTGAACTGCTCGGTGCTTGCTGAGGCTGCGGTCACCACCCGAGCCGGACGGCACCGGGGCGTGATCAAGATACTGACCTGGTTGGCTTCGGTGCCAGGCGATACCTGGCAAGCCCGGTGGCTCGCCAGCGGCGCCGAGAACATCCGCGGGTCTCGTTACGGCGCGACAACCTCCTGGGCCGATCTCCCGGTGGAATGGATTGCCGGACACGGGCGCCCTGTCAGACATGATCGCAACGACCTGGCTGCAGGACTGCTGATGTTGCTGTGCCTGGACGTGATCCGGCCGCAGTTGCCGTGGATGCTCTCCCGGGCGCACCCGTTTCTCGCGCCGATGATGGCAAAGCTGCGAGATCCGGACGGATTCGCGCGGTTGGACGAGCTTGCTGCCACTCAGCCGGATACCTCGCGAGACGATGCACGAATCGCAGCGACCAGAATCGCGACCCTGCTGGTATCCAAAGGCGGGACGGTCGCGGAGATCACTGTCGGCGATTGCGTGGAGCTGATCGAAACGATGGCGCAGGTGCACTCCCGCCGCGGTCAGAAGAAGATCGATTTCTACCTGCGACTACGTGCGATGGGCATCTTTCCCGAGGATGCACCACACAGCATCCGTGCGTTCGGCGCTCCGGTCGGACAGTTGACGATCGAACAACTCGTCGACCGCTACCCGATCGAGAACCAACCGATCCGAGCTCTGCTCATCGACTATCTGCGCGAGCGTCAACCCGCGCTGGACTACACCAGTCTCAACTCTCGTGCCCGAGGACTCGCCGGGCTGTTCTGGAGCCGCGTCGAGACACTCGCCCCCGGTATCGACACCCTGGCGCTGCCGCCTGACGTTGCCCGAGCATGGAAGGACGACCTGAGATCGATCACACGCACCGCCGTCGACGCGGCGGGACGAAAGCACGAAACAACTTCGCCCCGAAAGAATTACAAAGACAATCTGTTGCAAGTGCGTGCGTTCTATCTCGACCTCGCGCACTGGGCCGTCGAAGATCCGGCACGCTGGGCGCAGTGGGTGGCGCCCTGCCCGATCAGCGACGCCGAGGTCAAAAGAGGCAAGGAACTCAAACACCGTAAAGCGCGGATGGATCAGCGCACTCGCGAGCGATTGCCTGTCCTGTCGCAGTTGGTTCGGTCCGCAGCTGACCGCCGCGCGGCCGCAGCGGCTCTACTTGTTGCGGCGCAGAACACCGAACCAGGTGAGGTGATCGCGGGAACCGACGGAGAACTGCGACGATCCTTGATCCGTCGGGGAACTGGCCGCGTCGTATGGGCCGACAATACTGTTACCGGTGTTCGCCGCGATCTCACCTACGAGGACGAGGAAGCATTCTGGGCATTCGCCACTATCGAAGTGTTGCGGCTCAGCGGTATCCGTCATGAAGAGCTCCTCGAGCTCAGTCACCACAGCATCACCGAATATCGACTACCTAGTACCGGTGAACTGGTTCCGCTGCTGCAGATAGCTCCATCGAAGACCGATACCGAGCGGCTGATCTTGGTCAGTCCCGAGCTTGCGGAAGTCCTCAGTGCGGTAGTTCAGCGTTCGCGGCAACCCAACGGATCGATACCGCTCGTGGCTGCCTACGATACGCAGGAGAAGCTGTGGAATCCGCCGATGCCGCTGCTCTTTCAGCGGGGAATCGGAAACGAACGCCGAGCGATCCCACCGAGTTTCGTCCGCAAGCTCCTCATCAATGCGCTCACCGTGGCAGCTCTCACCGATGCCAGTGGCGATCCGTTGATGTTTCAGCCCCACGACTTCCGGCGAATATTCGTCACCGACGCGATCATGAACGGCCTGCCACCCCATATCGCACAGGTTATTTGCGGGCACAAGACAATTGACACGACGATGGGCTACAAGGCCGTCTACCCCTCGGAAACGATCGAAGCGCATCGAGCGTTCATCGCGCGTCGTCGTTCGATGAGACCCAGTGAGGAATACCGGACACCGACCGACGAGGAATGGGATGCGTTCTTGTCTCATTTCGAGAAGCGGAAAGTATCGGTCGGGACCTGCGCACGGTCGTTCGGCACACCCTGCATCCATGAGCATGCTTGCGTCAGATGCTCACTCCTGCGGCCGGATCCAACGCAGCGAGGCAGGCTCGAAGAAATCCGAGACAACCTCGAAGCCCGCATCATCGAAGCCAAACAGGAAGGCTGGCTGGGTGAAGTCGAAGGACTGCAGGTCAGCTACACCGGAGTCAGGGACAAGATCGCACAGGTCGATGCCACGATGAAACGAGGATCGGCAACAACTGACCTCGGAATGCCTGGATTCGGATCGATCTCGGGAAGGACTTCCACATGATTACCAAGCTTGAATTCTTGTTCAGAGAA
>NZ_LVCT01000665.1:0-3868 GCF_001647205.1 Rhodococcus sp. EPR-134 | reverse complement strand
CGGCGCCACCGAGACCACCCCTCTGGTCGCGGTGAACCGGGGACTGAAGCCCTCGCTGCGCGGTGTGATCTCGGACGAGGAGAAGTGGGATCTCAAGCGTAAGCAGGGTTTGCCGGTCAACGGCATCGACATCCGGATCGTCGACGCGGAAGGCAACGATCTCCCGCACGACGGCACGAGTCAGGGTGAAGTGCTGCTGCGCGGACCGTGGATCATCGAGCGCTATCACAAGCTCGACGACGACGCCGACAAGTTCCTCGACGGGTATTGGCGTAGCGGCGATGTCGGGACCATCGACCCGAATGGTTACTTGAAGATCACCGACCGGATCAAGGACGTGGTCAAGTCGGGTGGCGAATGGATTTCCTCCATCGACATGGAGAACGCACTCGTTGCCCATCCGAAGATCGCCGAGGCGGCCGTCATCGGCGTCCCGCACCCGAAGTGGCAGGAGCGTCCAGTAGCACTCGTCGTGACGACCGACGGGCAGGAACTTCCACTGTCGGAGATCCACGAATTGCTCGCCGATGCATTCGCCAAATGGCAATTGCCCGAGACCGTCCTGTATCTGGACCAGCTGCCCCGCACCAGCGTCGGCAAGCTCGACAAGAAGGCCATGCGCGCCGCGCACACCAACGTCTACGAGGACGTCCGATGAACCCCGACAACGCCCCGCTACGCACGGCCCGCGACAGCCACCTCCTGATCCTGGAGATCAACCGGCCCAAGGCTCGCAACAGTCTGAACGAGGCGGTGCTCACCGCCTTGAACACCGAGCTCGTCGCGGCTCGGCACGACGACGAGATCCGTGCCATCGTGCTCACCGGCGCCGGCGGGATCTTCTGCGCCGGAGCCGACATCACCAATTTCGACGCCATTCGCGACCAGTCGCTGCTCGGCGATCGAGCCGCGCTGGGCGGCACCATCTGGGCCGACCTGGGCCGATTCCCGAAGCCGGTCCTCGCTGCGGTCGAGGGCCTCGCACTCGGCGGCGGCTGCGAGTTGGCGCTTGCCTGCGACATCGTCATCGCCGGCGAATCCGCCAAGTTCGGTGTCCCGGAGGTGAAGCTCGGCGTGATCCCGGGCGGCGGCGGAACCCAGCGCCTGATTCAGGCCGTCGGCAAGTCCAAGGCGATGGCCCTACTGCTCACCGGCGACTTCCTGTCCGCACAGCGGGCGTGCGCGGCCGGCATCGTCGCCGAGACCGTCCCGGACGGCACCGCCCTCGAAGCGGCGGTCGCCATGGCGCAGCGGATCGCCGCCAACTCACCGCTCGCGGTGGCGCTGGCCAAGGATGCCGCCCTCCAGGCCCTGGAAACCTCTCTGGCGCAAGGACTCGAGCACGAGAAGCGCAACTTTCACGTTGCCATCCATTCCGCCGACAGCCGCGAGGGCCAGGCCGCGTTCCTCGCCAAGCGCGCCCCCGAATTCACCGGAAAGTAGGACCGATCATGAGCGAGCTGTTCCCCGATTACCGCTCCCCGTGGGAGACCGACGATCAGGCGCTGCTGCGTAAGCACGCCGCCGAGTTCTTCCGCAAGGAAGCCACCCCGAACCAGGACCGTTGGGCCGCGCAGCACCAGGTCGACCGCGAGTTCTGGACCAAGGCCGGCGCCGCGGGACTGCTGTGCCTCGACATCGCCGAAGAATACGGCGGCGGGGGCGGCAACTTCGGCCACGAGGCGATCGTGCAGCAGGAGATCGCCTACGCCCACGACACCGCGTTCGGCTTCGCCGTGCACTCGACGATCGTCGCGCACTACATCGCCGCCTATGCCACCGAGGACCAGAAGAAGCGCTGGCTATCGAAATGTGCGAGCGGTGAGAGCGTCCTCGCCATTGCGATGACCGAACCCGGCACCGGCTCGGACCTGCAGGCCGTACGGACCACCGCGGTTCGCGACGGCGGCCACTACGTGATCAACGGCTCGAAGACGTTCATCTCGAACGCGTCGCACTGCGACCTGCTCGTCATCGTCGCCAAAACGGACCCGAGCCAAGGTTCCAAGGGTATCTCGCTGCTCGTCGCGGAGACGGAGAATCTTCCGGGGTTCGAGCGTGGGCGGGTGCTGGACAAGATCGGCCAGCACGGCCAGGACACCCGCGAGTTGTCGTTCACCGACATGCGGGTGCCGGCAGCGAATCTGCTCGGCGGCGTCGAGGGGCAGGGCTTCTACCAGCTGATGGGTCAGCTGCAGCGTGAGCGGCTGATCCTCGGTGTCGGCGGTGTCGCGGTGGCCGAGGCCGCGGTGGCGGAGAGCATCAGGTACGCCAAGGAACGTCACGCCTTCGGCAAGCCGATCCTGAACTTCCAGAACACGAAGTTCGTACTCGCCGAGTGCAAGACCGACGTGCTGGCCGGCAAGACCCTGATGGACCACTGCATCCAGCGTCACCTCGACGGCACCCTCGACGCGGCGACCGCGTCGATGGCCAAGCTGTGGGGCAGCGACAAGCAGTGCGAGATCGTCGACCGCTGCCTGCAGGTCTTCGGTGGCTACGGCTACATGATGGAGTACCCGATCGCGCAGATGTACGCCGCTTCCCGCGTGCAGAAGATCTACGGCGGCACCAACGAGATCATGAAGGAACTCATCGGCCGCGCCTTATGAGGTTGACCTTCGCGCAGTGACACCACTGCGTCAGTCACACCTCACTTTGTCAAAAACCCGATGTTCTCAACCTATTTCGTCAGGAGTATTCATGCATATCACCGGAACCAACGCACTCGTCACCGGCGGAGCCTCGGGCCTCGGACTGGCCACCGTCACCGCCCTCGCCAAGTCGGGCGCCCGGGTAATCGCCGTCGACCTGCCCACCGCGAACACGGATGCGCTGGCTGCTCTCGGCGACACCGTGGAATTCGCTCCGGCGGATGTCACCGACGAGGCCGCGGTCACCGAGGCGGTCGAGCGCGCCAACGCGGAGTCCTCACTGCGAATCACCGTGAACTGCGCCGGCATCGGCAACGCCGTCAAGACCGTCGGTAAGAACGGACCGTTCCCGCTGGCCGAATTCGAGAAGATCGTCAAGGTCAACCTGACCGGAACCTTCAACGTCATCCGCCTCGCCGCGCACGCGATGTCGCAGAACGAGCCCGTCGACGGCGAGCGCGGCGTGATCGTCAACACCGCCTCGGTCGCGGCCTTCGACGGGCAGATCGGACAGGCCGCGTACTCGGCATCGAAGGGCGGGATCGTCGGCGCCACCCTGCCGATCGCCCGCGACCTGGCGTCGCTGCTGATCCGGGTGAACACCATCGCGCCCGGCCTGTTCAAGACCCCGCTGCTGGGCACGCTGCCCGAGGCGGCTCAGATTTCGCTGGGACAGCAGGTGCCGCACCCGAACCGGCTCGGCGACCCCGCCGAGTACGCGCAGCTGGTCGAGGCGATCGTGACCAACCCGATGCTCAACGGCGAAACCATCCGCCTCGACGGCGCGATCCGCATGGCGCCGCGGTGAAACCCGTCGGCGTGCAGGTGGGATCGCACCATGAGCACACACGCCTTGTATACGCCGAGGACCTGGGCATCGGCCAGCGTTTCGACTTGGGCTCACACACGGTGACCGAGGCCGAACTCGTCGACTTCGCCACCCACTGGGATCCCCAGTGGTTTCACATCGACCGGGCGGCGGCGCAGGACGGCCAGTTCGGTGGCCTGATCGCCAGTGGAATCCACACGTTGGCGATCCTGCAACGGCTGACATTCGACGCAGTGGGGCACAGCTGGGCGGCCATTGCCGGGCGCGGCATCCGAGATCTGCGGTTCCGCCGTCCCGTGCGTCCAGGAGACGTGCTGACCGGCACCGTCGTCATCGACGACATCCAGTTCGACGACCGGGCACGCGCCCTCGTCACCACCGAGCG
>NZ_LVCT01000664.1:0-4130 GCF_001647205.1 Rhodococcus sp. EPR-134 | reverse complement strand
AAGAGCGCCAGATCCATCAGTGGCTCGCGCTTGCGTGATTCGACGCGGATGAATGCGGCCAACGCTGCAGCAACAACGACATACCCTGCCGTCGCCGCGGCAGAGAACCATCCGATTCGCGGACCCTCGATCAGAAGGGCAACCGCCCCGCCGACAAGAATCACCAGTAGCAACTGACCGGGAAGATCGAGTCGTCGCGACTGCTGCGCTCGGGACTCCGGAACAAACACAGCAGTCAGGGCGAGCACGGCCAAGATCACCGGCACGTTGATCCAGAAAACCGATCGCCAGCCGAAACTTTCGATGAGCACGCCGCCGACGATCGGCCCTGCCGCCATACTCAGGCCGAAGACCGCGGCCCACACCCCGATTGCCTTGGCCCGCTCCTTCGGGTCGGTCATCACGTTGACGACGATCGCCAAGGCAACCGGACTGAGCATCGACCCGCCGACGCCTTGGACGATCCGCGCCGCGATCAACATCTCGACGGACGGAGCGAGCGCGCAGGCAATCGACGCCACCCCGAAAACCACCAGACCGATCTGAAAGACTCGTCTCCTGCCGAAACGATCGGCCACTGCTCCGGACGAGATCAGCAAGCTCGCCAGGACGAGTGTGTATGCGTTGACGACCCATTCCAGACCACGGGTTCCCACGCGAAATCCCTCACCGATCGTCGGCAGGGCCACGTTGACGATGGTGGTGTCCAACCCGACGACGAACAGGCTCGTGCAGCAGATCGCCAGGATGCCCCATCGCCGCCCTGCATCGAGTCCGATCACTTGCGGTTCGATCCCGCTCGAAGGTTTCATGGTCGGACTCCATCTCTCGAAGTGCTCTGCCGTACTCGACTGTCGAAAGGATCGTTGCTCTCCAGCGTCCGAAGCCGGTAGAAATTTTGCGGAAACTGCAAAGATGGACGGCATGGATGCTGAATTCGAGCAGTTGATCACCGATATCGGACCGAGACTGCGCACGCTTCGACGCGATCGCGGATTGACCCTCGAGGGCCTGTCCGAAGCCACCGGCATCTCTGTCAGCGCACTCTCACGCCTCGAATCGGGTAAGCGTCGTCCCACCCTCGATCTGCTGTTGCCGCTTGCCCGAGCGCACCGGGTCGCGCTGGACCAACTCGTCGGCGCCCCCGCTACGGGCGATCCTCGGGTCCATCTCACCCCGAGCCGACGCAAGAACGGCAGTGCCGTCGTTCCGTTGACGCGCTATCCCGGCCGCGTGCAGGTCTTCAAACAGGTGATCGGTCCGCGTCCACCGAAGCTGGTCACCCACGCCGGCTACGAATGGCTCTACGTCCTCGCCGGGGATCTGCGTCTCATCCTGGGGGCGAACGAGGTTCTCCTACACCCCGGGGAAGTCGCGGAGTTCGACACTGCCGAGCCCCATTGGTTCGGGCCTGCCGATGAACAGGTGGTGGAAATCTTGCATCTTTTCGGCCCGCAAGGCGAGAAGGCACATGTGCGCACGAAGGCAAAAACTACTACTGCACAAGACCTGGTTCACGAAAGTTAGTTCACTGCATGCGTTTTCAATCGGTTCGACAGTGTGTGAGCGTGCTCGAGGAGTAGCGTTCCCAACTCGGCATGACGCGCGGGCCGGAAGCGTGTTTCCACTCCGGTCAGGCTCAGCGCCCAGTCCGGGCGCCCGTTGCGGTCGAACACCGCGGCACCCATCCCCCAGCTTCCCTCGACGATGAGGGCTGGATTAACCGCGTACCCGGTGACACGCGTCGACTCGATTCGCTCACGGATTGATGCCTCACTGTGGATCTCACCCCATTCCGATTCCAGATTCACTCGGGCGAAATAGTCGTCGACGTCCCGCGTCGGTAGATGGCTCAAGATGGCAAGCCCCGCCGACGCGACCCCCAACGGGAATCGCTTCCCCTCGTGCAGCACGTGAGATCGCAGTGGAAAACTGCCTTCCTGACTCAGGATGCAGACGGTCTCGTCACCTCGGCGTGCCGACAGGAAGGCGCTCTCCCCCGTGACCCGGGCAAGTTCGTCGACGACGTCGCGAGCCCGGTCGGTGATGTCGTACCGATTTCCGGCCGCCGCCCCCAGGAGGTACAACTCCGGGCCGAGAGACCACCGACCGGTTCGTGCGTCACGGTCGACCAGTCCTTCGGCAGCCAGGGACGTGAGCAGTCGGTGCGCAGTGGGCCGAGCGAGGCCGGTGACCTTGCCCAATTCCGTGGTGGAAGTGCCCGTTGGTTCGGACGCGCCGAGGGCTCGCAGAAGTGCAGCCACCCGCGCGACCATGGCCGGCGATTGCCCGTGAGTTGGCATGCAGCCATCCTAGCGTCCATTCAATGAACGAAATTCCTTCAGACGATCAGTAGTCGATCAGTTCTCGGTTGATGTTCGAGATTCCTTGAACCTGTGAACTGGAGATAGTTCACTGGATATCGAAGTGAGTGAGTGTCTACTCAATGAACGCTTGGCAGGGAGAGAACATGACAGCAAAGGTGTACGAGTCCGCAGCGGAGGCGGTCGCCGACATCGTCGACGGCGCAACGCTGGCCGTCGGCGGATTCGGCTTGTGCGGCATCCCCGACGTGTTGATCGACGCGATCGCAGCTACGAGTGCAACCGACCTCGAGGTGTTCTCCAACAACTGCGGCGTCGACGATCACGGTCTCGGAATCTTGCTGAGCGCCGGCCGTATCCGACGAGTGACCGCGTCGTACGTCGGTGAGAACAAGGAGTTCGCCCGGCAGTACCTGGCCGGCGAACTCGAAGTGGAACTGACGCCGCAGGGAACGCTCGCCGAGCGTCTGCGCGCCGGCGGAACCGGAATCCCCGCATTCTTCACACCGGCCGGGGTGGGTAGCCCCATCTCCGACGGCGGAATGCCATGGCGCTACGACGCCGACGGCTCGATCGCTATTGCATCGCCTCCGAAGGAGACTCGCGTCTTCGGAACCAAGCGTTACGTAATGGAAGAGGCGATCAACGCCGACTACGCACTCGTGCACGCTGTTCTCGGAGACACCGACGGCAACCTCGTGTTCGACAAGACCGCGATGAACTTCAACCCGCTCGCCGCGATGGCGGGACGGGTCACCATCGCGCAGGTGGAACGTCTGGTCGAGCCCGGTGAAATCGATCCGGCGTCAGTGCATCTACCTGGGGTCTTCGTCCAGCGCGTAGTCCACACCGGACCTCAGAACAAGCGAATCGAAAAGCGAACCGTCAGCGCTTCGGAAGGAACCTCACGATGACCGCACCAGTGACAGTGACGGGTTGGACGCGCCAGCAGATGGCAGCGCGGGCGGCCGCAGAGATGATCGACGGGGAGTACGTCAATCTCGGAATCGGCCTTCCCACACTGATTCCCGGATACCTGGGCTCGGACGTTCGTGTGGTCCTGCACTCGGAGAACGGAATTCTCGGCACCGGACCGTATCCCACCGAGGACAACGTCGATCCTGACCTCATCAACGCCGGCAAAGAGACCGTGACCGTTAACCCCGGTGCGGCATATTTTGATTCGGCCCTCTCGTTCGGGATGATCCGCGGCGGCCACATCGACACCGCAGTCCTCGGCGGTATGCAGGTGTCGAAGACGGGTGACCTCGCAAACTGGATGGTCCCCGGCAAGATGGTCAAGGGCATGGGCGGCGCAATGGACCTGGTCCACGGTGCCCGGCGTGTCATCGTCGTCATGGAGCACAACGACCGCGACGGCAACCCCAAGATCGTCGACGCGTGCACCCTGCCCCTGACCGGCCAGGGCGTGGTGAATCGGATCATCACCAACCTCGCCGTCATCGACGTGAGCGACGAAGGCCCACTCGTCCTGCGTGAACTCGCCCCCGATGTCAGCGTCGAAGACGTAGTCGCCGCAACCGGCACCGAACTGAAAGTTGAACTGGCATGACCGACACGACCACTGTGATTGTTGCGGGAGCTCGTACCCCGATGGGTCGACTCCTCGGATCGTTGAAAGACCTCTCCGGGTCCGACCTCGGCGGCATCGCCATCAAAGGCGCCCTCGACAAGTCCTCAGTCGCACCCGAACAAGTCGACTACGTCATCATGGGACAGGTCCTCACCGCCGGCGCCGGCCAGATGCCCGCCCGCCAAGCCGCCGTCGCCGCCGGCATCCCCATG
>NZ_LVCT01000663.1:0-1489 GCF_001647205.1 Rhodococcus sp. EPR-134 | reverse complement strand
CGGAACTCTCGGGGATAGGGCTTCGGCATGGTGCACATCCTTCCAGCGGCACCTCTCGGCACCACAGATCAGATGTCACCTATCCGTGCAGCAGACCCCTCCGGTTTTGGGATCTGTCCCTCCCTGCTGATTCACCGTGACTTCCTCGGCGACTTCGCCTTTCAAGGAATTCGAGACCTGAACACGGAACTGTGTTTCCGGAACCGCGCTGCGGTCGGCCGCGAATCCGCTCTGCTCGAGCACAGTGCCGACGAATACAGCGTCTGCGAAACCTGCGACCTGGCGCTGATCTTGGATGTCGATGACCCACGAGGCATCCGAATGCGCGTTCGTGTGTGGGCTCTCCTGTGTCGTCTGCTTGTCGCTGGCGCCGGAGGAGTCTTCGGTCGTGCATGCACCGAGAGCTAATGCTGCGGCTACGGCGAGAGCCACTCCGATCCGCTTCTTCGTCGAAATGGTCATGGTTGGTTCCCTTCTCGCGTGCATTTTCTCACGGATGCTTGGTGTTGTAGGAGGACTTGTCCAGGTCGGACAGGGTGGACGTCTTGGTGAAGTAGATCCGTTCGTCCATGTTCGAGCCTGCGCAGCTGTGAGCGAGTCCAAGTGAGTGCCCCATTTCGTGGAGCATCACAGGCTGAATTCGGGCATCGCTGGGGCCACTGAATTTCGCGTCGTTCATCTCGAGTGTGGAGTAGTCGGTGCCCCGGTTCTCGTAGTGACCCGCCCAGCTGTAGTCCGATCGATTGACGTCCCTGACCACCAGGACCTCGTTGTTGAGTACCGGTGCTTGGGAGATGGCTACTCGACCGAGCCCGTTCCATGTACTGACTGAACTGTTGAACGCGCTGGTGTATTTGGTGGTGGAGCTGTATTTGAGCGTACGCGGAGATCCGTGGACGGAGCTGTACGAGTTTGTGAAGTTGTTCGGTGCCGAATTCCAGAACAAACGCCCGTTCTGGAAATTCTGCCCCTTGCCACCGTAGATCCAGTTCTTGTTGTCCGGATTGATTCCGTCCCAGCAGTTGTATTCGTCGGAGGATGGGAACCCGAAGTTGCTGTTTTCCCATCCAGCATTTGCCCATTGGTCTCGAATGGCGCCCCACACCGGCCATGCTCCGGTTGGCTGTGACCAGTAGATGGAACCGCCTTCGAAGTGGTTGTAGCGGCCGGGTTTGGTGGGCGTTCCGAGCTCTCGGGTCACCGGGTATCCAAGGTCGCTGCCGCCCTCCCATCCCATGGCACCCCACTTGTCGCGGATGAGCCCGCCGATCTGATTGGCATGTCCGTTGGACACATTCGCGTGCCAGTAGATCGAGCTGTTCTTCTCGAACGGTTGCCAACGCCCGTAGTTTGCGGCGTCCGCCTCGTAGTTCGTGGCATTTCCGAAGAACGGCCAGCCTCCGGTTTCGTTGAATTCCTCGAGGATCTTCCCTCCGACGCAGAACCCGAACTTCGGGTCGTTGTTCGGGCAGCTCGGGTCCGCACTCGC
>NZ_LVCT01000662.1:0-2245 GCF_001647205.1 Rhodococcus sp. EPR-134 | reverse complement strand
GTCGTGTAGCCCTCTTGATGTTTCTGCGCATGCCTATCCTCTCGGATTGATTCACAGGTACTTGCCAGCTATTGGCGATTAGCGAAGAGAGTTTTTGCGATGAAATAGGAGGATGCGATGGCGACAACGACCGCGCCGAGCAACATCAGTGTCGACCCCCACCGGATGGTCGAGGTCACGTAGTGCACGTCGCCGGAGATATTCCAGGTGCAGGCGGCTCCTGCAATCGGAAAAGCAGTCCAATGCCCCTCCTCCGGCGTGAGGGTTTGTTCCACACCCGATGCTGGTGGAAGCGGCGCGTGGGCTCGGCAGTATTCGGTCGGGTCGCCGCCGAAGGAATAGAACGAGACCGCCACGACAATCAGGACGGCAACGACCGCAATCAGAGCGAGAACACCTACACGGCGATGCATGGGCACCTCGATTGCTGGCTCGATGTACCGCCCTGTGAGTGATCTGGCGGTTGATCGCATCCCGTGGCCGCATTGCCCCCACTGCTACGCCGAATGCGCTGGAGCACAAAGATATACAGTAGGGGCCAGCTGGGGTTGAACATCACGATGTCACTACCTGACCTGTGGCGCTAATCCATGCGATCCAGCCGCCTTGGAAGTCGTTGCGGCGGCCCTCGGGGGTGGCGTATTCGTCGGTGGTGGGGAATCCGAATCGTCCGCCTTCATAGCCGTGGCGACCATATTCAGCGATAATGGCGCCGTAGACGCAGTGAGTGCCGGCCTGGGGATTGAAGTAGATATTTCCTTCGGTGAAGCGGTTGAAGCGGCCGATTCCGTTGGGCGTGCCGAGTTCACCACTTGTGGGCCACCCCAGAGGGCTCGTGGGTCCGCCGAGGTCTAGATACTTCTGCGCGATCAACCCGTACGTTTCCCAGGCCCCGGTTGCGGCGCTCCAGTAGATGCGGCCGTGCTCGAAATCCTGCACCCGCCCGCTCGCCAGAGGTTGTTCGTCGCCGGTCGGTGCACCGAGCGGGCTCGTTTCGGCGCCGAGTTGTGTGTACCGGGCACCGATCGCGCCGCCGACGGTGTACACGGGGGCGACGGGAGTGACGGAGGTTTTGAACTGCATCGCATGATACGGAGTACCCGTTGCTGTATTCCATTGCGAGACAATCAGATGCAGATTGTCCAGGGTGGATGCGGGGTGGATGTAGCCGCCGTAGATCTGGCCGTACGTCCCGTCATTTGCTCCCCAGTCGCCGCCCTTGACCTGAACGGTGGGTTCAGACCACAGTCCGTCGATGCGGGCCGCGGTGCGGGTGACGATCGCATAAGCCTCCGGATCGAAATAGGCGAGGACCCAGGCGCCCTGGACGAAGCGGACACACATCTCACCGATCCGGCCGGGAATGATCGGCGTCGGGGCATTTCCCCACGCCCAGCCCGTCTGTTCGGTCCAGCCCCACCCCTGGTAGGCGGCGGGGCTGAGGATCTGTGCTTCCGGAACGCGACGCAGGATCATGCCGGCAGGCTTGTTGCGTCCGAACGCGGTGGAGATGACGTAGACGTATCCGCCGTGGCGTTCCATCGTCCAGCACTGATCGAGCGCGCCGGGGTGATTGTCCCAACGTGCCTGCGAGAGAGTCCAATTCTCGCCCGAGTCGTCGGAGTAGGCGAGGTAGGTGAAGTTCGTTTTCCAGTCCTCGGAGTCCCAGGCGTGCACGCTCAACACCGACAGATACGTGCGCGTCCCGATCGTGAGCGCATCCCCGGGAATGACCGTGAACTCGGTGCCTGGTGCTTCGACGCTCGGCAACTGCCGCGTGTCGTGCGCATTCGGCAGGATCTCCTTCGCATAGCCGCCGCCAGCCGCAGAGCTGAACACGATCCCCTGATCCAGATTAGTTGTCGTCGAACGCAACATCACCGGACTACGCCACCCCGGACCACCAGGGGCGAGGGACTCGAACGTGTCGCCGAAGAAGAACCCGAAACGCCCATCCTGCAAACGCACAGGAAACCCCAGATCCGTCCCACCCACACCCCACGAACCGGTCTGGGACGAGCCTGTCAAATTCTTCACGAACACAGCCGAAGCAACAGGAGTAACGAGAATCTCAGGCACGCAAAACCTTCCAACACCGTAGAAGTCGCATCAACCCAATACTGAACCTGGGAATCTCCTGCGAAAAGAGGGCGGATCCCGATCGCTGCTTACGGTAAAGAACGTCCGCGCAATTGCCAACGGATACTTCATGTCAGTTAGGTTACGAAAACCAGCAGGTTGGTTT
>NZ_LVCT01000661.1:0-4424 GCF_001647205.1 Rhodococcus sp. EPR-134 | reverse complement strand
TTCACCGGCCAGCATGTCGATGATCGGGATGACGATGACCAGTAGCCACGCGCCGGTCGCCCAGAACAATCCGAGACGAAGGTTGTCGACGAGAAACCACGATATGAACGGGCTGAGTGGAATCAGCAATCCGAGCGGCCACAGGTACCTCTTACGATCACGCCACACCGAAGGGCCTTCGATGCTCGCGGGTGTGGAAGCCGCGGGAGTCATGGTGACATCTGGTGAATAGGGGGCATTTTCCTAAGGATTCAGTCTTAGAGGACGTTTACGATATGTGTATCTCATTCCAGAGCCGAGGGTTACACGTGGAATCGAAGTAAGAGGTGATCGCACGTCGGGGGCTGAGGCGCGGCCCTACGATCTCGGCCTCCTCGGATATCCACGAATCGCCGGTGGCTAATCCGTCTTTTTCGCACGATCGATGAATGATCTTGGTGAAGAACAAGACTCGTGTTCATTCCGGGATGCCTTTGCCAACCTGCTTGGGCATGTTGCGACTTTGGGTGTGCCCATGATTCGGAGCGAGCGCTCCATCAACCTCGGATGCGGGTGATGGAGACCACAGCAATACGGCAGGGGCTAGCTACACGACTTCCGGCTGCTGTGTACTAACTGACATTCATTCGAGACGTTCGAGCCCCACTTTCCGAGGTTCCTGCTGAGTGCAGATGACTATGCTCGCTCTGTAAGTTCACGTGAGAGTGGGGCGACCGTGATGGTAAAGGCTGATCCAGACGACCACCTTGTTGCTGTGCTGTGTTCTGTTTCCTCCGGGAGTCGTGCAGCTTTCGCCGAATTCTACGACCGGACTTCCCCTTGGGCCTGCGACCTGCTCATGCAGATGTTCGGTGATCAGCGAGTTAGCGACGAACTGGCACGGTCGGTGTATCGCGAGGTATGGGCATGCGCGCCCGAGTACAAGACGGAAAACGGGAGCCCTACGGCGTGGGTAATCATGATTGCTCACCGGCGAGCGATAGAAAAGATTCGCTCCCGCCCTCGGCGCGAGGCTTTATGGTCCTCTCAGGAGGCCTCCGGATCGGCCGAGGAAGCCCACGCATGCAAAGACGGCTTCAGTTGGTCAACAGGGGATTGCCGCGCAAGAAGATACCTCTACCAGGGATATTACTGCGGTTGGACACAGCGGCAGATAGCCCATCGTGACGGGGTGACCGTTACCCTTGTGCGATCGAGCATCAAATCAGCCGTATTGACTGCACGCGCGAGTCAGCAATGCAGTCTGATGTAGCCGGAGTTCTGACGGAGGCATGTTCGGCGTTGGTGCTACGAGCGGAGAGCTTCGCGGGGTGATCGGGCGCAGTAATCGAGGTTTGCACGAATTAGGTGGTCCGACTGTGAAAGGGTTTGCAGGAAGGAGACGGGATGTGCTGGACGAGTACTGACGGCGCTCACGAAGGAGCGCCGGCGACGATCGTCGCCGGCGATCGCACCGCACTGTCGTACAGCGCCCGGGGCTTCGGACTCGAGGACGGAACGTACGTGCCCGATGAAGCGACGATCGGTTGGCGGGCGCAATGCTCGTGCGGATGGAAAGCAGTGGGGCTCATCGAGCGTGTGACCGACGCCGACCTACCTCCACGACCGGACCAGATCCTCGACCTCTCGGGAGGGCCCGCATTCCCGGAAGTAGAAGACATATGCCACGCACAATGGCTTGAGCATGTCCGCCGATCCGCTTCAGCATGCTCCACGAACGCGTTCTCCATGACCACATGACGCACGACTCGGTGAGGTATCGGTCGGGGACCTATGATTCCTGATCTGCAGTCGACTCACGCGTGAGGTCTAGGGCCGCACACCTCGCTGTTGTACAGGGGGGAGTGGTGCGTGCACCACTCCTGAGTGGTCCCGGCGTACTGTGACCCACCGCGGAGATGCGGTGGTCGGATCGAGAGGCATCGACCCGACCACGCCGATGACACCGTCGTCAACACCGATCACCTGTCCTCCGCGTAGGAGGGTGACGTCTTCTCTGGTGATCTTGGTCTTGTCGGCGCGAGCCGTCATCAGCCACTCTCCGTGATCATCCGTCAATTTCGCGAGCCAGGTCCCCATATGACCTGCCTCTACCTTCGTGTTCGTTGGCGCACCCCCCGAGTCGCGCTCTCAAACAAAGCCTCGCGCGAGCGCAGCCAGTGGGTGCCCCCGCTGTGTCATCCGCTCGGAGCACTTATCTCTGGGAGTGCATGTCCATCGTGTTTTCGTCGGCTACGAAATCTAGCCAGAAAACGCTAGCCAACAAACTCGTAGTAACGTCACTGAACGATTGTGACCGTGTTTTTCGGTGCGCTCAGTGCGTCAATTCGTCCTTCTTGGCGCGAGCCTTTTCGAGCGCCTTCTCGGCGCGCTTGCGAGCACGCTTACCCAGCACCTCGGTCTGCTCCGACGCCGTTTCGGCCCACTCGTTGCTCTTCTCGAGGGCGAGTTCGGCGAACTCCGAGCTGCGCTTGCTCGCCAGCTCTGCCAGTTCGGCGCTGCGCTCGCGTGCGGTCTCGGCCAGTTCGGAGCCGCGCTTCTGCGCGACTTCGAGGATGTCCGGGCCGCGTTCTTTGGCGACCTCTCCGAATTCCGCGGCTCGCTTGCTCGCGATCTCCGCGAACTCGGAGCTGCGCTCCTTGGCAAGTTCGAGCCAATCCGTGCCGTGTGCCTTCGCGGTTTCGGCAAGCTCGGAACCGCGTTCGGACGCCACCGACAGAGCATGCTCGACGCGATCGCTCGTGTGATCGGTCTGCGATGCGACCAATGGAAGTGCTGCGGCGATAGACGCCTGGGCCTTCTTCGCGGCGCGACGGCCACGCCAGCCGAGCGACGGCTTGCCCTCGGTGTCGACGGAGGCGATCATCAGTCCGCCGAGCAAGCTGACGTTCTTGATGAAGTTTGTGCGCTGCATCGCTCGCAGTGACGGATCGGTTTCGTTCCAGAAGTCGTGACCGGCAAGCGTGGTCGGTACCAGGCTCCCCGCGAGCACCAACGACGCGAGCCGCGGCGCCTTGCCGGTGGCCAGCAGGGCACCGCCGCCGATCTGGACGGCGGCGTTGATCTTGACGGCGGCGTTGATCTTGACGAGTGTTTCCGGATCAGCAGGCACCTTCTGCGTCACTGCTCCTGGCAGCGTCTCGACGGATTTGTCGATCAGCGGTGACGCTTTGGCTGCTCGCTGAGCAGGGTTGCGCAAAGCATCGATTCCCCCGGCGATGAAGATCGTGGAAAGCAGTGGACGAGCAATTCGACGTACCAGCATGTTTCAAGCCTTCCAGAGTGAATGCGACATTCGGAGATAAACACTCTCCGCGGGGCCTCCCGGCAGGTTGCCCAGCTGCACTGAACTCTGTCGACAGGCACCCTCAAACGTGGAGGTGGGATGTGCCCAGTACCTCTCTTACAGGAGGAGGCGATCCCGGTAGTGGTGCATCATCATGGGTCGAGCAAATTAGGTACCCGCGCGAGCCAGATGTCCCAGGCGAGGGTTAGGCCGAGGTATATAGGGTGTTAATACCAAACTTTTCGACCGCCCACAGCGCGACCCATAGTGCCCAGAAGTGTCAGGATTGCGCCGACCACCACCAAGATGATGCCGACTGTCGTCAAAATACTGATTGCGGTGAAGTAACCGATCAGGGCCAGAATGATGCCGAGGACAATCACAGTGATTCCTATTCTCTCGCTAGGTGTTGCGGGTACGGACGTTGATGACGCGGGACTGAAGTAGACGGGCTGGTCCTCGGCGCGAGAATAGGAATTGCGACATAGCCGTTCTCGACCAAGAAGGACCAGCCCTGTGACACACCGTGATGCTCCGCTAACCGTGGAGGGAAGACGACGCCTGATCGAGCGCTGCCAGAGTCGTCCGATCGCCCACGTCGCCGCCGAGATGGGCATCTCCCGTCAATGCGCCTCCAAGTGGGTCAACCGGTATCGCAAGTACGGTGACCTGGGATTACAGGACCGATCCAGCACGCCGCACCATCAACCGACCGCTACAGCGGCAGGGCTTGTGGCCGAGATCGAAGCAATGCGCCGGAGCCGGAAATGGTCGGCTTCACGAATCACGTTCGAACTGGGCACCGACGGCATCGTCATTGCTCGTCGGACGGTCACGAGAATCCTGCGGAGCCTGGGATTGCACCGTCGCCGGTTCATCGACCCGAACGGCGAAACCAACCGAAAACCCCAGGTCATCGCCGCCAAGCGACCTGGTCAGATGGTCCACGTCGACGTCAAGAAAGTCGGGAAGATCCCGGACGGCGGCGGGTGGCGTGCCCACGGCCGCGGCTCCGAGCAGGCCAAACGATCCCAACGCCGGAAAAAGAAGAACAAGCAGGCCCGCATCGGTTACACCTACCTGCATTCCGCGATCGACGGCAACACCCGCCTGGCGTACACCGAAGCCCGCGACAACG
>NZ_LVCT01000660.1:0-4985 GCF_001647205.1 Rhodococcus sp. EPR-134 | reverse complement strand
GCTCTTCCGCCTTCTCTTTGACGTCGTCCACGAATATCTTCGGTGTCGCCGTCATGTACAGCCGGCGGGCGGCGTTGAGGAAGTCGGCGTCGTGGACGCGGACGAAGTTCGAATCGTCCTCACCGAACAGCGTGACGCCGGTGGTGCGGTGCGCTTCGTCGCAGATCACCAGATCGAACGGATCCACCCCCAGCTCTTGTGCTTTCGCGACGGTGGGCAGGGACTGGTACGTGGTGAACACCACAGTCAAACCTTTGGCGCGCTTACGGTGCGCCATCTCCGCAGCCAACTTCACCGGATCGGTGGTGACGGGGATCGCGACGTCGTGGATGTTGACGTCTTCGGCCGAGCGGGACACTTTGGTGTCCGAGCACACCGCGAACGCCCGCAGATCCAACTGCGTTTGCGCGGTCCACTCCCGCAGAGTTTGCGAGAGCAGCGAGATCGACGGCACCGCAAACAGAATCCGGGCGTTGCCGCCGTTCTCCAACGCTGCACGTTCGGCAATCTTGAGGGCGGTGAAGGTTTTACCGGTACCGCAGGCCATGATCAGTTTGCCGCGGTCGTTTCCGGCCTCGAAGCCTGCGAAGACGGCGTCGATGGCGGACTGTTGATGCAGGCGGGGTTCGTGACGTTTCGCTTCGGCCAGGTTGACCTGCAGCTCGCCCTGCGGCCAGGCGATGTCCCAGTCGATCGGCGATTCCGCGATCTCGGCCAGCCCGATCCGCTGCACGGGGATTGACTGCCCCTCGAGGGCGTCTTCGGCGTTCTTGCCCCAGCGGTCGGTGGTGGAGATGATGACCCGGTTGGAGAACGGCGTTTTTCCGGATGCGGTGAAGAAGGAGTCGATGTCGCCTTTGGCAAGGGTGTGGGTGGGTTCGTAGAACTTGCACTGAATCGCGGTGAATTCGCCGGTGTCGCGTTCACGGGCGACGAGGTCGATACCGGTGTCGGGCTTGCCCTTGCGGCCCGGCCAGTCGGTCCACCGCCACACCTTCTCGTACTGCTGCGAGAGCAGTGGGTCGAGTTCGAAGTACCGGACCATCAACTGCTCGAACTTCGTGCCCCGCTCCGAATTCGACGGTGCCTGCCGAAACGCCTCGATGACCTCGTGCACTGAACCCATGAACCCAATCCCTCCGCGACAACAAACGTGCTCGGATCATCCTTGCCCACCCCTCAGTCGAGGAACAGCGCAGGTGCTATTTCTTTTCGCACCTAGGAGACGGCGTACGAATCACTAGGTCTCGTAAGGACGGGTGTGAGAGGCAGCGCTCGACGACTACTTGTCCGCGCGACTGAAACGAGTGAGGTTTCTACGGAGACTGTTGGGGATTGGTCGTTCGACACGCATGCTAGATAGCTATTTCTAACAATTTAGATTGTTAGAGTATTGGTTATGACTGTGGTTGCTGTTGTTAATCAGAAGGGTGGGTCTAGCAAGACCACCACCGTGCTCGGGCTTGCCTCAGCAGCGAGCGCCCGCGGGATCGAAACTCTGGTGATCGATCTCGACCCGCAGTGCAACGCGTCAGAGGCGCTCGGTATCGAGTACCCGCTCGCAGGCAAGACCGCCGCGAATTTACTCGCTCAGGAGCTTCGCGGTAGCGCAGCCGATGCGGTGCACACCTCGACGTGGGACCACGTCAGCGTGATCCCCTCGGATCTGGATCTGGCCGACTTGGACGCGGTCTCCGGGCTTGGAGTCGAACAGCGTCTGCGAGCAGCGCTCGACTCCGACGATCTTCGCCAGCGATACCCACTGGTGCTGATCGACTGCCCTCCCAGCGTCGGCAAACTTGTTTCCAATGCTCTCATCGCCGCCGACACTGCACTGATCGCGACTGAACCATCGTTCATGGCTAGCCGTGGAGTGTCGAAGATTCTGGACGCGATAGAGACGATTACCCGCTACTACAACCCCGGCCTCACCGTCTCCGGTGTCCTGCTCGGCAGGGTTCCGGCGCAGGGTCGAGAAGCTACGCATCGGGCCAGCGAAATTCGGGAGGCGTTGGGAGAGATGGTGTTGCCGATGGTGGTCCCCCAACGTGCTGCGGTCGCCGAAGCTACTGGTGACCATCTCCCGGTGCACAGCGTCCGTCCAGCAGTTCATGAGGTGACAGTTGCATTCGACGCGGCTCTGGACCGAGTGCTCTCTACGGTGACCGTCGCATGAGTACCGCCAAGAAGAAGCCATCCGCGTTCGCAACACCACGAGTCACCGAGACCGCTAGACCCCACCCATTTACTCCGCAACTCGCTCGGGAGGTTGCGGCGGCGCCGCCCACACTTCCAAAGGACGCCACGGTGACCGCTTTCGCGACCCGGCTTCCGCCTGATCTGCAGCGAATGGTCAAAACCGCCTGCGCACAGCGAGGGATCCGCATGCAGGACGCTGTGTACGAGGCGCTTTGGCAGTGGCTCAACAACCAAGAAACGCAAGTACAATCATCGTTTCTAACAAAATAACTTTCTAGAGTTTCTTGGTGTAGCCCATACCACGAAGGCGAAGGCACGCAGGTTAGTTTGGTGATCAGTTGGAACTCGCGGTGCACTCGTCTTGAGTAGGCCACCACGTATCAGGGTCTTCTTCTTGTAGCGAGGTAATGATCTACCCGGACCACCTACCTGCGCTGCGGCGTGGCTGGATCGTGGTCGCTAGTTATCGTGAGCTCCCATGTTTCTGCAGGGAGTAGCCGGGTTGCCTCTTTGATAAAGAATTCCCGGTCGTCGGGCTGCGTGAACCGGAAGGTGGCGTGCTTACGAGCTGCCAGCCAGTGATTGACTTTGGTGCCTCCCCAGGCGATCTGTGGGTAGGTTCCTGATTCGCAGTACTGAGCGAGTCCTCTCAGCATGCTCAAGACAGCTTCATCCGTCACCTTCAAGGTGGCGCTGTGCTTGCAGGCTGCGTAGTTAGTGGGGGGCATCTTTCCTCGTCCTTGGTTGAACGGATATTTTGCAGGTTGCAGATTGTTTCTAACAATAAAGCTTTCTAGAAATTTTGAGTTTTGGAGTATTCGATGCCTGGACCAGGATGCAAGCCAGTTTGCTCTCAGTCCTAAGTACAGTCCTACGTAGTGGGGTTAAGAGGATTATCGAACTGTCCGAGCATCCAGTACCGGGCGTTCTGGATCTGCTCGTCGGTGACATCGGCTTCGGAGCTGAGACCATGCAGAGCCGCGGTGATCTCCACGAGAAGGCTGTAGACGTCGCGGGTCTCGGCTTGAGCCATCATCTCGTCTTCTGGGTGTTCGGCGAGTTCACGGTCGAGGAAATTCAGCGCGTAATGAATAGTGCGGATCAGTGCACTCGGATACTGCATCGGCACGGTAGACGCAGCGCGCAAGTGAGCAGGGTTCGGCTGCCACGGGGGACCGCTCAGGTCAGCAGGCGTCACGGACCGGGTTTTCCTTCTCTTCGATTTTGCGGGCGTCATGCAGTATCCGCCCGACGGCTCCGATGGTGATGTCCATTTCCTCGGCGATGTCCCGGTATTTCATGCCTTGGTTTCGTAGTGACACCACGCGGTCACGGCGGACCTTGGCGCGCTCGAGGAACTCATCCCGTGGTTCGGCGATGAGGCGTCGAGCGGTTCGCTCGGAAGACCCCAGGCGTTCCGCGAGTTCTCGTGCAGTGATGGTTCGACGTTGCTTGGCTCGTGCTCCACCTTGGCTCATAGCGCGTACTCCATTGCTGTGGCGAGATCGAACTTCGTGGCTCGTTTCCGGTTTGCTTCGATCTTTGCAGGTGTCATGACCTTGCCACCTTTACGTCCGAGGTGAGCTTGGCGTGCGCGGTAGGCGGCTTCGTCGAAGTTGCGCCAGATCCATTTACCGATGGAGTACGCGGTCGCCCGAACCTCGACGAAGGGCAGGGGATCGGCGAACTCGGTGTTGACGGCGTGGCAGTGCTGCAGGACAAGACGTAGCCACTGATCGGCGGTGCCGTTCCGGTGATGCCACCACTGGGGGTAGGCCCATTTGCGGGCGGTGTCGAACATGGTGACGTTGCGGCCGAGGCCGGCCGCGCGATCGGGGCGGCGGGGTGCCTGGCGGGGGGTGTGGATGGTGGCCAGTTGCCGCAGCGTGTACGGAGTGGACGGTCCGTAGATGGTTTCCCAGTCGGGGTGAATGGGGTTTTTGGTGAGTTGCCCGCCGTAGGCGAAGTCGCCGCCGACGGAGACCTTGAGCCCGGTCTCGATGCGGTGCGCGTAACGAATGGGGGTCAAGCGGGCGGAGTCGGTGCGGCAGACGTGGTTGGGTCCGAGCCACCAGCCGAGGTGCGCGCGTCCGGAGGGGGACTGGGCGACCCAGTTCGGGGCGGGATGGTCCGAGGGTTTCTCGAAGGCTCGCATCGCCGCATCTGGATGGTCGCAGTCGATGACGATCGAGCCGAGCAGTGCGTGGGGGGAGTGCTCGACGTAACGCATCGTCAGGGCGTCGTCGCGGTGCATCCGGTACTGGCCACGCTCGAGGTAGTTCGTCGCGTAGGGGCGGTGTGGGAGAAGTACCTCGTCGGCCCACTGCGTGTCGTTGAGTAACAGTGCCCCCGAGGTGTCCATGGGGGACAGCGTGCCGCATCACGATCACTATTCAGGTCGGACACGCCGAGCCATATAGAAAAATTATTCGGGTGGGACGTGCCAAGCCATATCAGGTATCCCGGCCCCCCACCCAAAATCCGCGCGCTTGGCCTCCTGCTGGAAAGCTACGTCTACGGAATTTCCCTGACCGGGTCTGGAGAGCAGCCGTCTATCGAAGTGGAGCTGCTGAATGTTCGATCTTGCACCGTACGTGGAGTCGTGGATGGAACGACTCGGTAAAGAGCGGCCTCTGTTCCACTCGGAGAGCGACTTCCAGCTTGCGCTGGCAACGGTGATGGCGGATGAGGTGGAGCAGGTTCGGTTGGAGAAGAAGGTGGCCGTCAGTGAGCGGGTGGGCGGACGGTCTCGGCTGGCGGTCGATGTGCTCGGGCGGCTCGGTGGT
>NZ_LVCT01000659.1:0-4638 GCF_001647205.1 Rhodococcus sp. EPR-134 | reverse complement strand
CCGCCAACACCCGAAAGCACCGCCGCCGGCACCCCCGACTTCGAGCGAACGGCACTTTCGTCGCCTCAGATCGACCCAACGTACCGTTCACACCATCAAGGGCGGGCACGCCGCCGACTCACCACCCCGTCCGGGATCGAGTGAACGACACGCTCACCCTCTTCAACGAGATGAACGGTACGTTCACACCATCAGGGGCGGGAACACGACTGAGGACGACAGGCGCTTTGCCCGGATCAGTCGATGCCGTCGGCGGTGGCAGTCGCATACTTCGGCCGGCCAGCCGGCAGATACCTCTGAATCGTCACGCCCTTTGATGTGGCTCGCGATTCGGCCAGCTCGAGTGCGATGTCCGGTCCGGAGTCGGGAAACAGTCGCGTGCCCTGGCCTACCACCACCGGAACGATCAGCAGGATCATCTCGTCGACAAGATCGTTCGCGAAAAGCCAGCGGCACAGGTTGCCACTGCCGTGCACCTGAAGCTCACCGCCGGGTCTGGCTTTCAGTTCGCCGAGAGCGATGGCGGTGTCACCTGAAAGGGCTGTCGTGTTCTTCCATTCCGGATCGGTGAGCGTCGTCGACGCAAGGTACTTGGGCCGCGAATTCAGTGCGCTTGCAATGGGGTTGACGTCGGGATTCTCGAACGCGCCCCAATAGCCGGCGAAGATCTCGTACGTGTGTCGCCCGAACAGGAACGCGTCAGCTCGCTGGTAGACCTGGACGAGATAGTCCATGGCTTCGGTGTCCACCAATGGCGCGGACCAGCCGCCCCGCTCGAATCCGCCACGGCGATCTTCGTCCGGCCCACCGAGTCCTTGCATCACTCCGTCGAGAGTGACGATGGTAAAGGTCGTCAGTTTCATAGTCGTACCCATCTCCCAGGCGTCGTCGGATTTCCGCTGTGCCGATATAGACCGTCGAGAAGCGGGAAAGTCATCGAGCGAACGTGGCGTTGATCGCCTTGGATCGACCGAACGTGCCGTTCGCTCAGGGGGGAGGTGGGGTCAGGGCTGCACGGGCACGGAGTCTGACGGGCTGGTCTCGGACTCCAGAGCGTCGCACGGAATCGCGAGCTCGGTCTGTTCGAGGCGGCCGCGAAGGGTGATGTTCTCGGTGATCGACCACTGTGCAGCCTCGGCGCTGTCAGCGGCAGCCACAGCCCGACCGGATGCGGCGACGTTACCCGGAACCGTCTTGGCGACCTCGGACAGTCGCGCCGCTTCGTTGACGGGATCACCGATGACGGTGTACTCGAATCTCTCTCGCGCACCGACGTTCCCGGCTACGGCAACACCTGCGGCGACGCCGATTCCCGCGCTCACTTCCGGAACCTCGGCACGCAGGCGCTGCTGAATCTTGCGGGCAGCGGCGAGTGCGCTGCCGGCGTGATCGTCGAGTGTCGTCGGCGCTCCGAAGATCGCCAGCGCTGCGTCGCCCTCGAACTTGTTGACGAATCCGCCGTGTGCGTCGACCTCGTCGACGATGACGTCGAAGAAACGGTTGAGTAGAGCGACCACAGCCGTAGGGGAGTTGGTGGCCGCGATCGTGGTCGATCCGATGACGTCGACGAAGAGAACGGCAACGTCACGTTCTTCACCGCCGAGTTCCGGGTTTCGGCGAACCGCGTTTGCGGCAACCTCGTGTCCGACGTGGCGCCCGAAGAGGTCGCGTATCCGCTCTCGCTCGCGCAGACCCTCGGCCATGCGATTGAAGCCGGCCTGCAGTAGTCCCAGTTCAGTTCCGTCGTACACGACGACGGACGCGGTGAGGTCGCCACGGGTGACTTGTTCCATTCCTCGTCGCACGGACCGAATGGGGGCCGCGGCGGACCGAATGTTGATGTATGTCAGCCCGAGTCCGACGCACAGGGTGATTCCGCCAATGACGAGGATGGCGATCGCGAGGGCTTGCCACGATGCAGGCCGGATGAAGCTGAAGACCGCCACGAGCATCAAGCCGGTGACGGGGACTCCGCTTCCGAGCAGCCAGACGAGGATTGTCCGGCCGGTCAGTCCGAGAACGGCAGCCTTGCGGGGTGCTCCGGATTCGAGTGCACGCGCAGCAATCGGGCGGAGTGCGAACTCGCTGAGCAGGTAGCAGAAAGCGCACGTGGTGATACCGCTGAAAGCCACGGTGAACAGAACTTTCGGAATAGTGTCGGGGTCGACGATTCCGTACATGGTCGTGAAGGTGATGAGCGCGGCCGTCCACAGGACGGCTTGCACTCGGGTCAGTCGCCACGGCCCGCGCAGCGCCGCGCGTTGATTCTGCTCTGTCGGTGGGTGATCCTCGGTGGCCCATCGAAGATCCCGCATCAGCCGTTTGGTGCCCCACAGAAGTCCGATGAGAAAGACACACCCGATGAAGACGGGCACGGCAATGAAGTTGATCCATGCGAATTCGGGGTGGATGATCTCGGGTCCGGGAACCACGAATCCGATGAGCACGATCGCCAGTACCGCTCCGATCAGGTTTGTGACCAGGAGGGGCGCGGTGAGTAGTGCCTGGACGCGGATTCGGCGGCGCCTGGGGCTTTCGTCGGTGGATCCGAGCAGCCACGACCCCAGGGGCGCACTCGGGACACGGCTTCGCTGCATAGTGTGTCGAGAGTAGTCGTAATGATCGCTTAGGGTGGTCCGGTGCGCCTAGTTATTGCTCGTTGCCGTGTCGACTATGTGGGACGCCTGACCTCCCACCTCCCTACCGCAAGACGACTGCTGTTGGTCAAAGCCGACGGCTCGGTCAGTATCCATGCCGACGATCGGGCGTACAAGCCGCTCAACTGGATGAGTCCGCCGTGCTGGTTGGTCGAGACCACCGGGGACGGCGACGACATCCTGTGGGTCGTCACCAACAAGGCGGGCGAGGAACTGCGGATCACTCTCGAAGAGGTCGAGCACGATTCGTCGTATGAACTCGGTCTCGATCCGGGATTGATCAAGGACGGTGTCGAGGCACACCTTCAAGAACTTTTGGCGGAGCATGTCGAGACACTCGGCCCCGGCTACACGTTGGTGCGGCGTGAGTACATGACGGCCATCGGGCCGGTCGATCTTCTGGTCCGAGACGCGGACGGTGCATCGGTGGCGGTGGAGATCAAGCGTCGCGGCGAGATCGACGGCGTCGAGCAGTTGACGCGCTACCTCGAATTGCTCAACCGCGATCCGCTGCTCGCGCCGGTCACGGGAGTTTTTGCAGCGCAACAGATCAAGCCGCAGGCAAAGACTTTGGCCAACGACCGTGGGATCCGTTGCCTGGTCCTTGACTACGAGGCCTTGCGGGGCACCGAAAGCACCGAGTTCCGCCTCTTCTGACGCTGTTTAGACTCGAACCATGCCGCGCCGCAAACCTTCGCCGAAGCAAACCCGTCGAACGGATACTCGGCGTGCGCGGGATTCGAGCGCGGAGTCGGCGTCACCAAGCGGTGTGTTGTTCGGCGGGGCGCTGGTCCGGGAGGAACCCGGTCCGGGCGGTGAAATGTACATGGTGAGGCCGATACCCGGCTCCAACGCGACGAAGTTCTATCGCTGCCCCGGTTGTGATCACGACATCAGGCCCGGCGTCGCTCACGTGGTGACGTGGCCTTCGGAACCGGGCGGCGCGAACGAGCGTCGACACTGGCACACCGGATGCTGGTCAGGCCGCGGTACGCGCAGCCTGACCAGACGGTGGTCCTGAGCGTCGATCAGTTCCTGGACTGGGCTCGCTGCTCGACGGCGCGGGTGTCGATCTCGGCGGTGTTCGTCTCGTCCGAGTCCTCGAGAACGTCGTCTTCGTCGATACTCGGTTCTGATTTGACCGGTTCTGCGTCGACCTTATCTGCGTCGGCCTTCTTGTCTTCGATCTCGAGATCTTCCTCGGCTTCGACGATGACCGGAGCAGGCGGTGCATCGAGGAGTTCGCTCTCCCGGTTGACCGATGCGAGCATAGCCGGAACCGAATCGAGTTGTCCGCGAATACCCAAGAGCTGAGCCAGGATTCGGCCACGGAGAACGCGCAGTTCTTCGGTGAGTTCCTTCGCGTGAGCGATCTTGCGCTCGGACTGATCAGTGGCGGCCTGCAGCCTGCGCTGAGCCTCGTGCGACGCATCGGCGAGTCGACGCTCGGCCTCTGCTTTGCTCGACGACTCCAACTCGTTGACGGCGGCGACGACCTTGGCGCGGCGCTCCGACATCGAGATGTCGAAGTCTTCGCGGATCTGAGTGCGCTTGGCCTCGGACTCGGCAGCCAGTCGATCCCGCTCGGCCTGCGCGGCTTCGACGATCCGGGCGGCTTCGGTACGGGCCTGCGCCATGGTCTGCTCGTGCATGGTTTCCATCGCGTTGCGACGGTCCTCGAGTTCGGCGATCAGCGACTCGTAGTGCCCACGTAGGCGAGCGCCGTCCTGTTCGGCGATGGAGGTCATCTCGGCTGCGTCGGCTTCGGCCTTCGCGCGCACTTCCGAGGCCTCGTCGGAGGCAAGGCGCAGCATGCGGCTGATGCGATCGCTCATGCCCTCCGCAGTGGTGGGCGGTACCGAGAGGCGGTCGACGTCCTTGCGGAGGTCGTCGATGTCGTCGCGTGCATCGTCGAGCTGCTTGGCGAGGTCACGGGCCTGCGCAGCGGCAGCATCACGATCAGCCGCGGTAACTCGCAGCT
>NZ_LVCT01000658.1:0-844 GCF_001647205.1 Rhodococcus sp. EPR-134 | reverse complement strand
CATACGAGCTGGAGTCGGGTCTGCTAGTGGCTCGCGTCGGGTTCGACCAGTTCCACCAGGACGCCGCCGGCGTCCTTCGGGTGAATGAAGTTGATGCGCGAGTTGGCCGTACCGCGTCGGGGAGCGTCGTACAGCAACCGAACCCCGCGGTCGCGAAGCTCGGCGGAGATGGCGTCGATGTCGGTGACCCGGTAGGCGAGCTGCTGGAGTCCGGGGCCGCTTCGGTCGATGAACTTGGCGATGGTCGAGTTCTCGTCCAGAGGCGCGAGCAGCTGAACGGCAGTGGATCCGGCGGGGGAGCCGACGACGGAGAGCATGGCCTCACGCACGCCCTGCGATTCGTTGATTTCCTCGTGGGTCGACACCATGCCCAGGTGCTGCGTGTACCACTCGATTGCCACGTCGAGATCGGGCACCGCGATTCCGACGTGATCGATCGCGACGACGAGGTCGGACGACAAAGGTGCGAGTGCAGAACTGGGGGAGGTCTGTGTCATACCTTTCACGGTAGCGCTACCGTTTGAGGAGTACACGTCGGGATGTGACTTGGCTCTTAGGCCGCACGGAACCGACGACTATCTCTCTTTTGCAGCCGGAGGAAATCGTGACCAGTTCTGTGATTGTTGCGGGAGCTCGGACCCCGATGGGTCGACTCCTCGGATCGTTGAAAGACCTCTCCGGGTCCGACCTCGGCGGCATCGCCATCAAAGGCGCCCTCGACAAGTCCTCAGTCGCACCCGAACAGGTCGACTACGTCATCATGGGACAGGTCCTCACCGCCGGCGCCGGCCAGATGCCCGCCCGCCAAGCCGCCGTCGCCGCCGGCATCCCCATGAACGTCCCC
>NZ_LVCT01000657.1:0-5882 GCF_001647205.1 Rhodococcus sp. EPR-134 | reverse complement strand
TCGGCCGATTGACCCCCATAGAATACGAGACCATCATGACCACACCAGCCACTCAGGCTGCGTGACTCAACCTGTCACCTGATCGTGCAGCAGACCCGAGAAGTGATTCTCCTCGAGGAAGATCCGATGATCGAAGTCGGTAAGTCGTACCTGTTCGCAACCCGATACAACGCCGACTTCGATTTCTACACCGTCGTTCCCTTCACCGGGCACGAAGAGCTCGACCCGTCGGCAGCGCGCGGGGTCCAGCCAGGGGAATCCGACGTCGTCAAAGGGATGCAGGATGCAATTGCGAATGAGATTCCTTACGAGGAGCCGCAACCTCATGTCGTTGGGCCGAACGGTGAAACGAAGCCATCGGTTGCCCCGCGCCTGAGCGGACCTCCGGAGTCGGTCGAACCGAACGACCCCATGCAGTCCGGGGCCCCTACCTCGACCATGACCGTCGCACCCACAACCCGGTAACCATTTTCACTATGTAGTGCTGCTGTACCTCGCGGAGGAACTGAGGTACAGCAGCGCTTCCCGGTCGACCTCGGTTCCAGATTCATACCCAGCCCGACATCACCATGCACGGGGAAGATGGTGCAATTGTGCGTCCTGCACCACCAAGTTCATCACTGCCTCGTACGCATCCGGGAACGGGTACCGGCATGTTCCATCGACCGGAAATGCAACCCTGACAGCCTTTCCTGCGCTATCGACCAGCCACACCACAGGTGTGGGAACGCTCGAGGGGGTGGGGCACTCGCCGAACCATGGCGATTTGAGTGACTCCCGCTTGAACTGGGCCACCACATGCGCCATGTCCCCCGTTCTGGTTGTCTGCGAAAGGGTTGCCTCGCTGGAATCGTCTGTGTATGCGAGGAATTGGCACACCACAACAGATTTCGGCTCGAAGTTCTCGGGAACCGTGCCCGCAGGAGGTAGAGGATCTGACAACAGCTCCGGTGACTGCACCTCTCCAGGGACCGCCGCGACGAGGACCTCCGGCGCCAAACAGGTGGCGCGATCGACCACCACCCCCGTCGGCAACGCCACGGGATCGCGTCGCTCGTCGAGGACACGGAAGGCGATCACTGCTCCGACCGCAAGAACAGCAACCACAACTACCGTGATGAGCCCTGAACGAAATCGCCGCATAACCTAACACTAATCCGTAGGATCGGGACCGTCCCATTGCCGTTCCGTGACGGTGAGCAGCGATCCCATACACTCGCACGGGCCGCCATGACCCCGTCCATGAGGGGACGTCACGGCGACGTCAGAGAGGGCCAAGGGCAACACGTCGCCGACTATGCGCATTGATGCCGAGTCGGAAGTAAATGGGTAAGGTGATCCGAATGAATGGTTTCACTGTTCGCGTATTTGGTTCTTTGATTACTGCCCTGTCGTTGACTGGATGCGGGGTAGACATGGATACCTACGATCCTGCCATTTCCCAGGAAGATATTCTGACTTCTTCTTCCCAAAGGTGGAATCGCAGCGTCCTTGAAGGTTATCCGAAAGATGCATACACCCTTCTTTCAGTGCGATGCATGAATATAATTCCCGCACAAGAGTTCCCAACTCGGTTCAAAGATTTTGGAGTAGGAGGTCCCGGTCCGAGTTCTTTGACCGTGCACATCGAGGGTGGCCGTGGCTACGTGACCACACTATTCTCTGTTCATCCAGAGAGGGATGAGATTGATGTTCCGTGGATTTACAGCAAAGAAGATGGATGGAGGAATGACGATTGTTGATATATTTTCGCAATCGCTGAATTGGATTCCACATCAAAGGCAACATTCCGGACGTGTCCTGAAAACTGGACGCCTACTTCTCCGCCACACAGGGCGAAGTCCATATGGTCGCGCCTCTCAGGGGCATCGACGACCTGGACAGCGTGCCGAGTTACTAAGCCAACCGCTTCTCAGAAATGCCCCTCTTGCTAGGCGGACAACTGTCGGGCCAGGCTATAATACAAAGATGAGATTTTCCAGAACTACAGGAATTCGGACTGCTATTTTAGCAATCTTGTTAGCCAATGCTGCATGTTCACAATCGCCGGAAGATCCCGATTTTTTCACCAACCGACTTACCCTCCCGAGTTGCGGAGAGATCAAAAAAACGAACGCAAGTAGTGGTAGCACGTTCGAGCGCTCGCAAGTTGAGTGCATGGAATCATCGCGCACTGCCGGAGGCTCCGAATTTACCTTGCGCTCAACAACTACGGAGGGTGACGAGATAGTCAATTATATTCGCATACTGCCCAATGTTGAGGATGTCGAAATAATTGTGGACAAATCGCAGGATGAATATTCCGAGCAGGGGTGGACATCCTACTCATGCTCGATTCCTGAGTTAACAGAGAATTCCATCACCGATTGCATGGCAACGAGATAGATCAATCTAGAGATAGAGGTGCGAGCCACTGAAGTATATCGGTCACGTTCACCTCTTCGTTATTTCTGGATTTTGGTATCGGCGCGGCCGGTCGCGAGTCGAATGCAGGCTGGTCTGTCGGACGGCGGGTTTCAGTGACGGCCCGGCATTGATCGCCCACTTGCATGTGCGCACAAGTGCTCAGATTCCGGACTGATGCCCCATCTTCGAAAGGCAAGGACACAGCACTCGTTTTCTGACCCACGGGCAATACCGAGGCCTCCGGCATCGATGGGGTTCCTCAACGACGCACTCCTCCACACTGGACACTGGACACGTTCAAACCCGGTCTACAAGATGTCGACTTTCACCGCTCTCGGCGGGTCGAATGTCCTGATCACGGGGTGGTCGGGCCATCGTTCAGTCCAGTGGTCGGTGTTGATCACTGCGCTACCCGGAGCGGCGGTGTCGCAGCACGCGTGCTGTCGTCGAGGGTTGCCCAGCAGAGTTGTCCGCTCTCGTCGCGGATCTCCAGGCTGCCTGTGCGTTGTTGGAAGCCTTTGCCGACGGCCGCGACGTCGAGCCGAACGCCTGTCACCCGCCCTCTCCCCGCTGATAGACCCGTATATCCGGACACTCGCGACAAGATCCGCAGATCCGGACCGTCCCATTGCCCTTCTGTCACGATCAACAGCGATCCCTTACTTCTTGCCCGCGCAGCCACAGCCCTTCCGCGAGAGGGCGTTACAGCGCCACCAGAGAGCCCCAGAACAACCACGTCGAAGCCCTCCAGCAAAATTGCAGCGCAGTCGATTGCAGCATCCTTTGGCTGCGGCACCAGCGCGACCTTCGCCAAGTCGCCACCTTGCTCGTGGAAGGCGAGGAGTCCGAGTCCGGGCATTCCGATCACCGCAACGTGCCCGCCGGCGGCGGTGACGGTGGCGAGTAGTCCGATGAGGACCGATGCTGCGCCGTCGACGCTGACGACGGTTCCTCGGGCCAAACCGCCGCGTGGGAGCAGATCACCGATCGGCGCCGGAACGGGAAGCATCCGGAGGGTCGATTGCGCAGTGGCCACGATCGGAGTCGGCTCCCGCTCGTCGACCGGGCGAAGTACCACCGATGACGTGGCTGGTTCGGTGCCGTCCGAGCGGGCGGGAATCGACGCCATCTTGCGGCGGAGCTGTTCAAGCTTTTCCGCCTTGCTGACCGACGCGAACGTCGGCACGATCCCGCCGGGCGGCTCCGCCATGACGATCTGCCCCCGCTTTCAAGCTGTCGCAACCTTGACACCGTACACTTTACTCGCACAGATGTTCGAATTGGGCCTCAATTCGAACTCTCGGCGATAGACAGTAAAGGCCCAATGGAGATAGACCTGTGATGGACTGCCACTGTGAACGCACCGTCAACTCCGGAACTACCTGCGACCCTGTGGCATTACACCGACGCAGCCGGGCTGCTCGGGATCCTGGGGCATGAAGTCACAGCCGCTGACCCGAACATCGTCGGGTCAGGCAGTTACAAACCCGTCTTGTGGGCGTCCGCGGCCCAGTTCCTCAATGATCGACGGGAGCTGGTTCACGGCCTCGAACTGGTCAATAACTTCGTCAAGGATGGACTCAAAAAGGCCAACATGTGGGCGAGCGCGCCCCCCACTACCCAAGCACCACCGGGAGCCGATTGGGTCACCAACAGTTGGCACACCCTTTTCAACTCAACCAGGGCTGCAAACCCAACAGGCATCGATTTTCTTAAGGAAATTTGCCGAACACTCGACCTGATCATCGATCGCAAATATGAGACCTACCTGCACTGTTGCACGGTCTCGTTCTCCCAGGAACCAGACGTCCTTAGTCAGTGGCGCGCTTACGGCAACGGCATCGGTGGATTCTCCATCGGTTTCGACCCGAGCAAGTTTCCCCGATCGGACGGGTCTCCGGTCCATCTCTCAGGCTTAGGGCTACACAAAGTGCAGTACACAAGAAATGAGTTGACTCCGGCTCTGAAAACCGCCGTGCTCGAACTTTTCACCACCGAGCTCACCCGGCGTGGACACTCGGTCAATCCAGGAAATCTGAGCACTGCTGTACAAAACCTGGCGTTCTACGCTGCAAGCGTCAAACACCAGGGTTTCGAGGAAGAACACGAATGGCGCTTCATCGAACCCGGCTCTTTCGACGCGCCAGAGTTCCGTGCCACTCCTTCGGGCCTCGTCCCGTATCGCAAGCTCGACGAGTTACCTAGTGATGCAGTCACAGGTTTGTATGTCGGGCCGGGCCCAAAGCAGTACGAAAATCTGGTGGCAGCAAAGTCACTTCTGCAGCGATATGGATACACAACTGCCAGCGCCAACGTTCACCCCTCAGAAACACCATTCCGCTAATTCCTGACTGGCTCAAGCAGTTTCGGATCGTTGTTCCTGGGGCTGTTGACCGCCGTCGAGACCTCGTAGGGTTCGAGATGCGGCTCCGGAACGGAGTTGATCATGGCTTGGACCTCACCCTTGTCGGTGAGGTTCGGATCGAGCCAGTGCTCCCAGAATGATTCGAGCAGAATCAGCGGGGATCTGTCGTGTATGTGTCCCGTGGCATCGCTGGCTGGCCGAGTCAAGACTGTGCAGGTCCATACCCACCTGTTCGGGTCATCTTCGGGCAGTTCAGGATCGGGCCACAACTCATACAATCCGGCCATTGCAAGGATGTCGACCTCGCTGTGAAGGAAGTATGGAATCTTCGACCCTGCTTCACTTTTCATCCATTCGTAGTATCCGTTCGCAGGAATGATGGCACGCCGTTTGGATGCACTACTTCTGAATGAGGGCTTCTCCGTAACGGTTTCACTGCGGGCGTTGATGAGTTTGGAGGCCATCTTTCGATCCTTGGCCCAGGCCGGCAACAGGCCCTTTACTGGACTTCACGCTCAGTCCCCGACGTCCTGTCGATCATTCAGAATCGCGACCAGCCGATCCTGGACTTTTCCGACTTGATCATCGATGAGTGGATCAGTCCGAAGTGCCGCGACGATGCGGTGATGCAGTTCTAGCCGCGCAACGGATTGTTCCGCCGTAGATCGGGTCGTTCGCCACTGACATGGTCGACCTGGGCCCGCGTGCTGACTTCTGCGGGTGCCATGTCGCGAGCAAGCGCGGATCTGTCTCGCCGGCGAATCGGCGCCGCTCACCGACGAGATTCTCCTTATCGGGGGATGCCGAGAAGTACCGGTTCAACGGTCCGGCGCTCGGCGCGGTTAAGAGCGGCCATCTTTCCTGCGGCCGCGTCGAGGCTGATTTGTAGGCCCTGTATCTCTCCGAGCCAGCCATTGGTGCGGGCTTCGGCGATGCGGTCACGCAGGTTCTCGATAATTGCGGCCAGCCGTGGTCGTGCGCGTGGATCCACGCGCAGCATCGGGCAGCGGACGCCCCGTTGACTGAACTAAATGCCGAATGGTGCAGGTCTGAAGGGGTGGGGTCGATGTGGGTCGGTAGCTTGCGGACATGAGCGAAGGGGAAAGTTCGA
>NZ_LVCT01000656.1:0-6055 GCF_001647205.1 Rhodococcus sp. EPR-134 | reverse complement strand
GCTTTCCAGCGGAATGCCAGAGCGTCGGGACTCATGGGCTGAACGAACGGTGACCTGGTGCAGATCTCCTCTTCCGACAGGTTCTGTTCCATCTGTCAGTGCATGCAGAGAGATACCGGGATACGTCCGAGTGAGTCCGGAATTGAGCGCCGATGGGATCCAGTGGACTAACCCCAATGGAAAGGTCATCACGTCGCCGTACTCGAAGACCAGTACTTGCGGTGATGTTCCAGTTCCCGAAGGTTGGCGCGCAGTCTATTTGACCGTAAACAGCCCTGTCCCGGTCTACAACGGAACGGAGGCTGAGACTGTCCCAGAAACATTGACGAGCGAGCGAGTGCAAACCAGTCTCAAGCTCGGAACCTCCGGATGCGCTCTTGTGCCAGTCGAGTCGTGGTTGTGGAATGTGGATGAGCAGGTCGAGGTAGATAGTCCGAATGTCGTTGTGGAGTGGCCCCGATGAGCAATTACGAAGCCGTTCGACGCGGTGACCAGGTACGAAGGCGTACAACCTGGCAAATCATGCGAGGAAAACTCAAGGCAAAAATTGCGGATTACCCGATTCTGTCCTCGACGTTTCTGTTGCTTCTCGTGCTCTACATCTTCGACGCTGAGATGTGGCTCTTGGTCAGTGTGCTGCTGGTGTGCGTTGTAGCAATGGTCTACCTGAGAGACAGAACGAAGGCTCGGCGTCGCAAACGTCGTACAGCTCGATGGTGGCGAGGAACTCCGGAAGTTGCAGGTGCTGCGGCCAATCTCGGTCTGATCAATTCCTCTGGACAGCCTCCTCTCATTCGGAGTTATAAATTTTCGGACGACGGATTGACTCGATCAGTCGCTTTCGACCTTCCGACAGGCATCACGGGAGAAGACATGACATCGAAAACGGTCAAAATAGCGGACGCTTTCGGTGCTCTACGTGCCAGTTTCACTAAATTAGAGCCGCGCCGGGTCGAGCTACTTCTGATCGACGCAGACACCATTTCTCAAGCACGAGATGCAGCATGGCTCAGTGACGTCGAGGACTCATCGGCCGGCACATTGAAGGAAGAGGCCGGCGGCATACTCGGGGACACTCGGCCCTGGTGGGAGCAAGAAAAGGATCTTCCGTTCGACAAAAGCACGGACGCCTGATGGATCAAACAGACACGATCCCGATTGCGATTGGATGGAACGAACTAGCCCAACCTGTCCTGGTCGATATAGCCAAAGATGCTGCTCACTGGCTCATTCAAGGCAAAACCCGTTCCGGAAAATCTCAATGCACCTACAACCTGCTCGCACAGGCTGGATCGAATCCCGCTGTGCGTGTCGTCGGAGTCGATCCCACTTCCGTCTTACTAGCCCCATTCGTCCACCGAAGACCCGCTGAACCGAACATCGAGCTCGGACTGAACGATTTTGACAAAGTCCTCCGAGTCCTCCAGTTCGTCAAAGCAGAATCCGACCGACGAATTGAGTGTTTCTGGGATCGACGCATAGACAAAATTTCTTTGTTCTCGCCAGCACTACCTCTCATCCTGCTCGTACTGGAAGAATTTCCCGGAATCATCGAGGGCGCACAGGATTTCGATGCAACCAACGGTCTGAAACCAGCAGATAGATACGCACCCCGCATCACATCGCTTGTTCGACAGATCGCTGCTCAGTCGGCCAAAGCAGGCATCAGAATGTTGCTCTTGGCTCAACGTGCGGAAGCTTCCATCGTGGGCGGAAACGCTCGCTCGAATTTCGCGGTGAAAATGACTCTCCGCGTAGACGAACCTGAATCTGTCAAAATGCTGCACCCCAACGCAACACCTGAAGAGTGCGCACTGGTCGAAGGATTCGTCCCTGGTCAAGGCTTCTTCGACCAACCCGGACTACGGCGCCAAATGATCCGAACGGTTCGCGTGGGTGAGTACTCGACCTACGCGAGTTACGTCGAAAACGCAGACCTCGCGTATGAAGCCGCACTGAACATCGACCGAGCACAACGAATGACAATCGCCTCGGAATACCGACATCTCGGCGACATAGGCTGACAACCGAACACACAGGAGGACATACCTTGATCGGCTACCCGACAGACGCAATCCCGGTAAACACCTACATTCGACAGCAATTTGAGAAGGTTGCACATGAGGCAGGAGAAAAACTTGCTTCACGCCGAAACCTGCCCACGGAACGAGTCGTAACGACTGCACTCCGGATCAAATCAGGCTGGCCGAATGATCATCTCGTAATAACTGAAATACTCAGGGCCAGGGTAGGTTTGGAAGGCCAAGCTGTCGTTGACGAACTTCGCGGCATGCAGATCACCGATGACGACCTTGGTGCACTAGTCGGTCCACGATGGGTCAGTTCGATGACCGTGTTCGCAATGTCTGAGCTGCTTCTAGGCGATGAACTCGGAAAGCTCAACGATTTACGCGGTGACGATTGGAAACGTGCTAGTGACTCAGCTGCTGAAGTTGGACGATCACTGGGCCTTAAATACGACATTTCGGACAGCGAGGGAGCCGAACGAGATTGGTGCGCTGCTCGAGGGGCGGCATGGGCTGTCGCAATGCATGAACACCTCGAGGGACGCGATTTCGAAACTCTGACCGCACCGTGGATCAGTCTTGTCCGACCGAAGTTCGTTCAACTCTTCATGGACAATGCTGATCGACCGTCATTTGTTGCCCAGGTCTACGACGAGCTATGCAGCCATTCTGGAGGTCATGCAATTCTGAGTGCAGCAGATCAGAGGGTTGATGTGTGAAGCACGAAGCTACGGTATTCATCCTTCGTCTAGCTGTCGGCATTTACGATCATCGCGGGCCTGATCTGTGGGGTGGACATGATGTCTACGGCTGGATTTACGCTGGTGAACGCGCTGAATCGTCTGAAATTCTTGCTGCGATGTGCTGCTATTACACCCCCGACTACGCCCGTGAAGCCGGATTCGACATTGAAGCACTGGGTGAATACCGGGGTCTGTTCGATGCACTGGTGAAGACAAGCAGAACCCCGGAAGAGAAGGCTGGCGTTGTTGAAGCATGGGGACTCGCCGCGGACTAGCGGCTTCCCGACACGCCGTACTGACCAGCAGATCAGCGATAAACGCTGTTTCTGCTGGTTAAGTGGATAAAAACCAAATAATCGATGAACCTCGAAGTGGAGTATCCGAGCTGAACTAGCTGGATTTACTCCGAAAATACGAGCGGCGACGAAGGGTGTTGGACCACCCTGCCGCCGCCTTCGAGGCTCCTACTTGACTAGGACCCCGCTCGTTATGACCAGCGTAAGTGCTGAACACCTTTCCGGCAAAGACCGGTCCCCTGTCCTCGTGTCGTCCGACAAGCGCGGTGTCCGGCACGAACTTCGACCCAAACTTCAACAAATCACCACGTCAGAAACTTTTAATGCGTGCGGCCGGCCGATTTCCGGCGTGAACGGTGTGACCATCGTCAACGGTCCCAAAGGTTCCGGATTTGGAGGCCTTCGCTCCTGCGGAAAGGGCTGGATCTGCCCCTGCTGTGCGGGAAAAGTCGGCGCACATCGAGCAGACGAAATTTCTCAAGTTGTTGCTCATCAACTCGGGACTGGATCTGTTGCGATGGTGACCATGACCATGCGCCATACCGCCGGGCAGCGTTTGCATGATTTGTGGACTGGACTTTCGGCAGCCTGGAAAGCTGCGACCAACGGCCGCCGATGGCGTACCGAACGTGAAATGTACGGCTGCGACGGATACGTACGAGCTGTTGAAATCACACACGGTAAAAATGGCTGGCACGTTCACGTCCACGCTCTACTCATGTTCAGTGGTGACGTGAGTGAGAACATCCTCGAATCCTTTTCAGATGCGATGTTCGATCGTTGGACTTCCAAACTGGTGTCTCTGGGATTTGCTGCGCCGCTACGGAGATTTGCTGAGCCACTACCTAATTCAGATGGTTTGGATGTACGAAAAGGTGGCTTGGATGTACGAAAAATCGGTAGTGAAGATGATCAAGTTCTTGCTTCATACCTGACGAAAATTGCATCCGGGGTCGGTATGGAGGTCGGTTCAGGTGACGGAAAAAGTGGTCGGCACGGCAACCGTGCACCTTGGGAAATCGCCGTTGATGCAGTCGGAGGGGATCCACAAGCGTTGGAACTCTGGCGCGAATTTGAGTTCGGTTCGATGGGACGCCGAGCAATCGCATGGTCTCGTGGACTGCGCGCGCGAGCTGGTCTTGGCGTAGAACTCACGGATGCTCAGATTGTCGAACAGGAAGAATCTGCCCCGGTCATGGTTGCGATCATTCCTGCTCGGTCCTGGATGATGATTCGGAACTGTGCGCCTTACGTTTTCGGAGAGATCCTTGGACTCGTGGAAGCGGGCGCGACCTGGGAAAACCTTCGTGACCACTTGCATTATCGATTGCCTGCAGCGGATGTGCGGCCTCCGATAATATCGATTCGTAAGTGAAATGTCTTGCTGTGCAACAACTTTCACTCGTATGAACCACACTTGAGGGCATCCCCCCGATACTTGCCGCTTTGAAGCTGGGTGTCTCTCTGTCAGGGCTGCGATAGCACCGCGTAGCGGCTTGGCCTTGACAGAGAGACGGCCTGTTTCATGGTTGGTCTCGGGGGGCTGACCGGGCAGATAGAAAAAGGCCGGCCGATTTGGCTGCCGACTATTTTTGCAGGTAAACCCATCTCATGAGCATCAATGAACGTCCCGTTGGTATCGCAGCGAATGCAGCTTCGGTAGACGTCGATGGCGTTGTGATGGGTGTGTATCTCTCGCTTTATGGGCAAGAAATCACGCTAGATCGAGATGATGCGTTCCTGCTCCTCGATCGACTTCAGGACGCGTTGCGACCTCAAGCCAACTAAGAACCCTCCAGATGGTCTAAACGAGGCGCAAACTCGCTCCTGGGCCTGCGGGCGGAGCACCGAAGCGCGAGCGGAGCGGAGCGCGTAGGTGGGGGAGCCTGCGGGCAGCGGCGGCGGAGCCGCCGCCTAGGTAATAGGTGATCATCGGGGCCATAGCAGGTCAGAGGATGTTTTTACGATGACTCATGCTCACCACGCCAAGTACTGATGGTCGACGGTGAAACATCTGCAACGGTGGCAACGGTTCGGCTGCTGACGTCAAGTTCGTCAACGAGAAAACGAGAAATGGATTTGCGCAGCTCAGAGGCAGTTCCCACTACAGATGTGATGTCTGCGAGAGCCTGTAGCCAGAATTCGCGTTGAAGCCCGGCCTCTCGTAGCTCCATTGCGACAGTCGTGGAGTCGTGCGCGTTTTGAATGGTCTGCCAGGAGTGTGACAGATCCACAGAGGCCTGCTTGATGACCTGCATCTTTCGTTCGGTTTCTTTGCGTTGAATCATCGCGCGAACCTCTTTCTCGTCCATACGGACAGCTTATTGAGTGATCAACCACAAAAAGTGTGCAGTCGATGATGGTTTGTGCAGCAACTGGACACTACGCGATATTATGTGTACGGTTTGAAGTGTAGATGAACAAGTGTTGCTGAATCTGGACACTTAAGCCATAAGCTGTATCGGACTCGATCAAAGGAACTCGCATGAATGTTCAGCTCGGAACGTCCCTCCCCGTCGCAACTACCGCTGATCAGTTTCCGGTGTTCGTGGCCGGTATGGACGACCCGATCAAGCCGGTTCAGGACAAGCTCACTCCCGACGGCCGTGTGAAGTATTCGACTGGTGCACTGCTTCGAGTTGCGCGCAAAGATGGAACTGTCGCGACGGATAAGACAGCATCCGTGCACGTCATCAATCCGCCGAACGAGCCGTTCAGTTTCGGCACGATCTATCGAGCAGAAGGCCTTGTCTGGGTGCAGCCCTACATGACGGGAATGGATCGTCTCGCACTGTCCATCACGGTCGAGAACCTGGTTCCAATGCCTGCGGCGGCCGTCTCCGCACCTGCTCGTAAGAGCGCGGACGCATGACAAAGCTGGTTTCACGAATCGCGATACCGATTGTTGCCTTGCTAGTCGGACTGATTGTTGGCCTGAATATTGTTGGCACACAAGACATTAAGCTTTCCAGCGGAATGCAAGAGCGTC
>NZ_LVCT01000655.1:0-6115 GCF_001647205.1 Rhodococcus sp. EPR-134 | reverse complement strand
GTTGGCTGCTCGTTTGGGTTCTCATGTCGGTGGCGGTTCACGTGCGGCGTTGACTGCGCAGGTGCGTCCGGTTCGGGTTCCGTTGTCGTTGGCGCAGCAGCGCATGTGGTTCCTCAACCAATTGGACCGCGAATCGGCAGCCAACAACATTCCGATGGCGATCACTCTCACTGGCGAGTTGGATCAGGCGGCGTTGTACGACGCTGTCGTGGACGTGTTGAAGCGTCACGAGGTTCTGCGCACGGTCTACCCCGAGGTCGACGGTGCCGGCTACCAGCGGATCTTGCCGGTGGCGGCAGTTCCGGTGAATCTGGCTCCCGTGCAAATCGAAGCATCCGACATCGTGGCGGCGGTGACGGACTTCGTCACGTCAGGCTTCGACGTCACCGCTGAGGTTCCATTGCGGGCCAAGCTCTTCCAGCTCGCGGAGGACTCGTTTGTACTGGCGATAGTGATTCACCACATCTCCACCGACGGTTTCTCGATGGGTCCGTTGATCCGCGACGTGATGACCGCGTACTACGCCCGCTCACAGGGTCAAGCCCCGACCTGGGCGCCGTTGTCGGTGCAGTATGCCGACTACTCGTTGTGGCAGCGCGAGGTTCTCGGTTCCGAGGGTGACACGGAATCCGTACTCGCAGAGCAGATCGGCTACTGGGCCAAAGCTCTCGACGGAGTTCCGGACCAGATCACCTTGCCCAGTGACCGCGCGCGTCCAGCCGTGTTCACCGGCCGGGGAGCCACCTACAGCTTCCCGATTTCCGCGGATGTTCACCGCGGACTGGCCGCTGTGGGTCGCGAGCACCAGGCATCGCTGTTCATGGTGATGCACTCGGCGTTGGCAACACTTCTTGCCCGGTTGTCCGGCACCACCGACATCGCAGTCGGCACCCCGGTCGCCGGTCGCGGTGAAGCGCAGCTCGACGATCTGATCGGCATGTTCGTCAACACGCTCGTGCTGCGTACCGACGTCGATCCGGGGATGCGTTTCCTCGATCTGCTGACGTCGGCGCGTGAGAGTGATCTCGCGGCTTTCGCTCACGCAGACGTGCCGTTCGAGCGGATCGTCGAGGTACTCGATCCGGTTCGTTCGCAGGCACACAACCCGTTGTTCCAGGTTGCCTTGGCATTCCAGAACCTGGGGCAGAATAACCTGACGTTGCCGGGACTCGATATCACTGAATTTGATATCGCGGAAACTGTAGCGAAGTTCGACCTTCAGTTGACCCTGGTGGAAGCTGCCGATGGTCACGGCATGACTGCGACCTTCACCTATGCGACGGATCTCTTCGACGAGGGGACAGTTGTCTCCTTCGCCGAGCGGTTGACTAGGATTCTCGAGGCCGTCGCCGTGGATGCGACGCAGGCCGTCGGCGACATCAACATCCTCGAAGCGCCTGAGCGTATCGAATTGACCAGTCGCCGAGCGTCCTCGGGCATCGAGCCGAAGCCGTTGGCCGACATCCTGGCCGAGACCGCGTTGCAGTATCCCTCCAACGAAGCTCTCCGCTACCAGGATCGGTCGATGACCTACGCCGAGGTCGACGAGTGGTCGTCGCGCCTCGCCCGCGTCCTGATCGCTCGCGGTCTGGGCGCCGAAGACCTGGTCGCAGTGTCGATTCCGCGTTCCATCGAATCGGTCCTGCTGGTGTGGGCGGTATCCAAGACAGGTGCCGCCGTTGTTCCCATCGATCCGCACTACCCGGCCGACCGCATCGCGCATATGGTCTCCGACTCGGGCGTCTCGGTCGGTCTGACTTTCGAAGCTGAACTCGCAGGGCTTACCGACACCGTGGAGTGGCTCGCGATCGACAGTGCTGTTTGCGCGGAATTAATGGCAGCGCAGGATAGTTCACCGATTCGTGAAGATGAGCGTGTGCGCCCCGTCCTTCCGGCGCATCCGGCCTGGGTGATCTACACCTCGGGCACAACAGGCTTGCCCAAGGGTGTTGTTGCTACGGGAGCAGGCCTCGCGAGCTTCAGTGCAACGCAGGCACAGCACTACCTGGTGACGCCGAACTCCCGCACGCTGCACTTCGCGTCGCCGAGTTTCGACGCGTCGATGCTCGAACTGTTCCTGGCTGTCGCGACAGGCGCTGCCATGGTGATCGTCCCGACGTCGATCTTCGGCGGCGACGAGTTGACCGCGCTGTTCAAGTCCGAACGCGTCACACACGCTTTCATCACGCCCGCGGCGCTGGCTTCCATGGATCCGTCGGGCCTGAACGATCTCGAGGTGGTTGGTGTCGGCGGCGAGGCGTACTCGCCGGAGCTGATGGCCAAGTGGGCGGATCAGCCGAACCGTCGACGTACGTTCCTCAATGTCTACGGTCCCACCGAGACCACTATCGTCACCAACGTCAGTGTGCCGCTGATGCCGGGCGACCGGATGACCATCGGTGGAACCATCGGCGACATGGCGGCGTTTGTTCTCGACACGCGTCTGCAGCCCGTCCCCGTCGGTGTTGCCGGTGAGCTGTACCTGTCGGGTCCCCAGGTCACCCGCGGATACCATCGCCGCCCGGGATTGAGCGCGGATCGCTTTGTTGCCAACCCGCATGGCCTGCCCGGTGAGCGCATGTACCGCACCGGTGATGTTGTGCGTTGGACTGACCAATATCAGGTTGAGTATGTGGGCCGCAACGACTTCCAGGTGAAGATCCGTGGCTTCCGTATCGAGCTCGGTGAGATCGACGCGGCACTGACGGCACATTCGGACGTCGAGTTCGCCGCGACGATGGGCACCACTTTGGCGTCCGGTGCTCCGGCGCTAGTGTCGTACGTGTTTGTCGGCAAGGAATCTGCTGTCAGCTCGGCGGATCTGAGCGAGTTCGTCTCACGCACCCTCCCGGCGCACATGGTGCCTGCGTCGATCATGGTTCTGACCGACATGCCGCTGACCCCGGCCGGCAAGCTGGACCGAAAGGCTTTGCCGGAGCCGGTATTCGAGGTCAAGGAGTTCCGTGCTCCCACGACCGAGATGGAACGCGTCCTCAGCGAGGTCTTTGCCGACGTTCTCGGCCTCGATCAGATCGGTACCGACGATTCGTTCTTCGCTCAGGGCGGAGACTCGATCATGTCGATCCAGTTGGTGTCCCGGGCCAAGGCCCGCGGTGTTCTGTTCACGCCCAAGGACGTGTTCGAGAACAAGACGGTGGCTGAGTTGGCAGAGGTTGCCGACTTCGGCTCCGACGCCGATGCGATCACTGTTCTCGCCGAGATCGAAGGCGGCGGCATCGGTTGGATGCCGCTCACGCCGATCAAGCGATTCATGTTCGAACGGCCCGGCAGCTTCCAGCGTTTCAACCAGTTGTTGACGCTGGAGTTGCCGCTCGGCATCGACCGGACCGGTGTTGTCGACACACTGGCTGCCGTCATCAATCACCACGACATGTTCCGTTCGCGTCTGGTCGATGATCAGCGTGGTCCGGGCATGGCTGTGTCCGCGCCCGGAACCGTCGACGTGGATTCTTTGGTGCGACGGGTGCTGGTGGACCCCGCGATTTCGGGCGCAGACCTGACGGCCATCGCATCGGGTGCTCTCGCCGACGCTCTCGGCCGGTTGGATCCGGCCGCCGGTGTCATGGCTCAGTTCGTGTGGATCGACTTCGGTGACACACGCACCGGCCGATTGATCATGGCTGCGCATCACCTGATCGTCGACGGCGTCTCCTGGCGAATCATCGTGCCGGACTTGATTTCCGCGTGGGCTCAGCGCAGTGGCGGAAGTGCACCCGTGCTCGAACCGACGGGCACGTCCATGCGTACCTGGGCGCACTCGCTCGCTGCGGAATCACGATCAGACAAGCGACTGGCAGAACTGCCACGTTGGCGCAAGACGCTGTCGACTCCAGACCCGATTCTCGGTTCGCGGGCGTTCGATCCGTCCGTCGACGTTGCGGCAACAGTCGAGCGTGTGCGCGTGGAGGTGCCTACAGGCGTCACTGAAACCCTGCTGACAACTCTGCCCGAGGTGTTCCGCGGCGGAGCCAACGACGGTTTGCTGGCCGGACTTGCTCTGGCACTGGTGCGCTGGCGCCGTGAGCGGGGCATCGACACCGAAGCGGCACTGCTCCAGCTCGAGGGCCACGGCCGCGAAGAGGGCGTCGTCCCGGGTGCCGATCTCTCACGCACCGTCGGCTGGTTCACGGCGGCCTTCCCCGTCGCCCTCGACCTTGCCGGTATCGACATCGACGACGCCTTCGACGCCGGAGTTGCTGCGGGAGCGGCGATCAAGGCAGTCAAGGAGCAGTTGCTCGCCGCTCCCGACAAGGGTGTCGGCTACGGACTGCTGCGGTACGTCAACGACGACACCTGCACTGAGCTGTCGAAGCTGAGCAGCGGGCAGGTCAGCTTCAACTACCTGGGTCGCATTGTGGCGGAGGATATTCCGGCTGCAGCGCAAGGCCTCGGATGGATTCCGGCACGCGACTTCTCCGATGTCGCTGCGCCGGAAGACCCGGACATGCCGGCCAACAAGGTTGTCGACATCAATGCCATCGTCAACGACGGCCCTGACGGCGCGGTGCTCGAAGCATCGTTTGCCTTCCCGAACGGATTGCTGAGCGCCACCGAGGTGCAAGCCCTGGCCGACCTGTGGGTCGGAGCACTCACAGCGCTGGCGCAGCACGCACAGGCCGTCGGCGCAGGCGGACTCACGCCGTCGGACGTGCCGCTGGTAACGCTGACCCAGCGGGATCTCGACGGGTTCGAGCAGCGTTTCCCCGCTGTGCAGGACGTCTGGCCGCTGGCTCCGCTGCAGTCGGGTCTGCTGTTCCACGCTGTCATGGCCGAGTCGACCGTCGACCTGTACTCCGTGCAGATGGTTCTCTCGCTGTCCGGCCGCGTCGACGCGGATCGCCTCCACGCCGCAGCACAGGCCATCATCGATCGTCACCCGAACCTGCGCACCGCATTTGTGGTCGACGGAACGGGTACGCCGGTCCAGGTAGTTCTCGGTGACATCGAGGTGCCGTGGCGCGAACTGGATCTCACCACAATCGCTGACAGCGAAGAACGACGCCGCGAGTTGGATCGGATTCTTGTCGAGGACCAGGCCACGCACTTCGACATGTCGAACCCGCCGTTGATCAAGTTCACGCTGATCAAGATCGCGGCGAGCGAATACCGCCTTGTTGTGGCAAACCACCACATCATCCTCGACGGCTGGTCCATGCCGCTGCTGCTCCAGACGCTCCTCGGCCACTACGCCATGCGTGGGAACATTCCCGCTCAGACGCGGTCACTGAGCTATCGGAACTACCTCGCGTGGCTGGTCCAGCAGGATCGCAGTGTGTCCATGGATGCCTGGGCGAAAGCGCTGGGCGGCGTCGAAGAGCCGACGTTGTTGGCTCCCACCGTCGTTGGTCAGGAATTCAGTGCGCTGTCGCAGAAGTTGCAGATCTCGCTCAGCGAATCGGTGACCGCGACACTGACCGGTTTGGCATCGAGGACCGGCGTTACCGCCAACACGATCGTCCAGGCTGCCTGGGCAATTCTGCTGGGACGCATGACCGGTCGCCAGGACATTGTCTTCGGTGCCACGGTCTCCGGCCGTCCGCCACAACTCGACAGCGTCGAGAAGATGGTGGGCCTGTTCATCAACACGCTGCCCGTGCGTGTCCAACTGGATCTGGCCGAGTCCGTCGAGGCATTGCTCTCTCGGGTTCAGATCGAACAGGCGGGATTGCTCGATCACCATTACCTCGGCCTGACCGATGTGCAGAGCGCCGCGGGCGTCGGCGGACTCTTCGACACTCTGGTGATCTTCGAGTCCTACCCGGTCGACCGTGACGGTCTTGCAGCGCAGGCAGAGTTCTTGGACGGCATGGTGATCGACGATGTCGCCTCCGACGATTCCACGAACTACCCGCTCACACTGCTGATCGGTCTCGACGACCAACTGCACCTGACGCTTCGTTACCTACCCGACTTCTTCGACGAGTCGTACGCGCAGGCCCTGCTGGGTCGCCTCGAGACTCTGCTGACCGAAATCGGTGAAACGCCGTCTACTGCAGTCGGTGACGTCGAGGTCATGACTGTGTCTGAGCGTGCTTTGGTGCTCGAGTCGTGGAACGACACGTCTCGTCCGGTTGTGGGTGGGTTGTTGTTGGAT
>NZ_LVCT01000654.1:0-9662 GCF_001647205.1 Rhodococcus sp. EPR-134 | reverse complement strand
GACCGCGAATCGGCGATGCGCGAGATGCTCGAGGGCGGCGAACTCGACTACCTGACCGGCGACTACCTGGCCGAACTGACGATGTTGATCCTCGGGCGGGATCGGATGAAGGACCCGTCGCTCGGCTACGCGAAGACGTTCCTGCGGCAGGTGGAGGACACGCTCGGCCTTGCGCTCGACAAGGGGGTGAAGATCGTCGCGAATGCAGGCGGTCTCAATCCCGCCGGACTGGCCGACGCGTTGCGCGAGGTCAACACCAAGCTGGGGTTGAACGCGAAGATCGCCCACGTCGAGGGCGACGATTTGATCTCTCGGGCAGACGAACTCGGACTCGGCTCCCCACTGACGGCCAATGCGTACCTCGGCGCCTGGGGCATCGTCGAAGCATTGTCGGCCGACGCCGATGTCGTGGTCACCGGACGGGTCACCGATGCGTCGGTGATCGTCGGTCCGGCCGCTCACCATTTCGGTTGGAAGCGAGATGATTTCGATCAGCTTGCCGGTGCTGTCGCGGCGGGCCACGTCATCGAGTGCGGAACCCAGGCCACCGGCGGCAACTACGCGTTCTTCACAGAGATTCCCAATCTGGGCCGGCCTGGCTTCCCGATCGCTGAGATCAACGCGGACGGAACCTCGGTCATCACCAAGCACGCCGGAACGGACGGCGAGGTGAGCGTCGGCACGGTGACGGCGCAGCTGCTGTACGAGATCACCGGTGGACGCTATGCAGGCCCGGACGTGACGACCCGCATCGACAACGCAGTGCTCACCCAGGAAGACCCGGACCGGGTGTTGATCAGCGGCGTCACGGGCGAGGCTCCGCCGCCGCAGTACAAGGTCTCCCTGAACACGCTGGCCGGGTTCCGTAACGAGGCCACCTTCATCCTCACGGGTCTCGACATCGAGGCCAAGGCCGATCTGGCGAAGACTCAGCTCGAATCCTGGCTGACGAAGAAGCCCGCCGAACTGGTCTGGACTCTCGCTCGCACGGATCATCCGGATTCCGACACCGAGGAAACCGCGAGTGCGTTGCTGCGCTGCGTGGTTCGCGATTCCGACCCCAAGGTGATCGGTCGCCCTTTCTCCGCGGTTGCGGTGGAAATGGCACTTGCCAGCTACCCCGGCTTCTCGCTGACGGCTCCGCCGAGCAACGGCCAACCGTACGGAGTGTTCACCCCCGGCTACGTCGACGCGGGATCGGTGCCGCACGTGGCCGTACTGCCGGACGGCACGCGCGTGGACATCGCTCCGTCCACGTTGACGCAGGACCTCGAACCCGTCGGCGAACCGGAGCGTCCGGAGCCGTTGCCGCCACAGACGTCGCTTTCAGTACCACTCGGCACGATCGCCGGTGCCCGTAGCGGCGACAAGGGCGGAAATGCCAACGTCGGCGTCTGGGTTCGCACGGACGATCAGTGGAAGTGGTTGGCGCACACACTGACCGTCGAGATGCTCAAGGAACTGCTACCGGAAGCAGCAGACCTGAACGTCACTCGCTACCAGCTTCCGCACCTTCGTGCCGTCAACTTCGTGATCGAGGGAATTCTCGGTCAGGGTGTCGCCTCGCAGGCGCGGTTCGATCCGCAGGCCAAGGGAATTGGTGAATGGCTGCGTTCGCGCCACATCGACATCCCGATTTCGCTACTCCCCGTAACTGACGAGAAAGAGGATTCACGGTGACCGTGTGGACCACACCGGAAAGGCTTGCGCTTCGCGAGACCGTACGCGGATTCGTGAACCAGGAGATTCTGCCGCATCTGACGCAGTGGGAGCGAGACGGCGAGATTCCGCGCGAATTGCACCGCAAGGCAGGCGCTCTCGGACTCCTCGGGGCCAGCGCACCCGAATCGGCCGGTGGTGAGGGCGGCGACGCCGTCGACTCCATCGTGATCTGTGAGGAGATGCATCAGGCAGGTGCGTCGGGCGGGCTGTTCGCATCGCTCTTCACCTGCGGCATCGCGGTGCCGCACCTGATCGCGGCCGGCGACGAGGCGCAGATCGAGAAGTGGGTCAAGCCGACCCTGCGCGGCGACAAGATCGGCTCGCTCGCCATCACCGAGCCCGGCGGAGGCAGCGACGTCGGGCACCTGACAACTACAGCCAAGCGCGACGGCGATCATTACGTCGTGAACGGCGCCAAGACGTTCATCACCTCCGGCGTTCGAGCGGACTTCGTCGTTACAGCGGTGCGCACCGGTGGTCCCGGCGCGGGTGGTGTCTCACTGCTCGTGATCGAGAAGGGCACACCGGGATTCACCGTCTCGCGCAAACTCGAGAAGATGGGCTGGCGCGCATCCGATACCGCGGAACTCTCCTTTGTCGACGCCCGGGTTCCGGTGGAGAATCTGGTCGGTGCAGAGAACAGCGGCTTCGCGCAGATCGCCCAGGCATTTGTCTCCGAGCGGGTAGCGCTCGCCGCGCAGGCGTATGCCAGTGCAGAACGTTGCCTGGAGCTGACGCTCGAATGGTGCCGCGCCCGTGAGACTTTCGGTCGCCCCCTGATCAGTCGGCAGGCCGTCCAGAACACCGTCACCGAGATGGCCCGCAAGATCGACGTCGCCAAGGTGTACACGCACTCGGTGATCGAGCGGTACATGGCCGGTGACGGCGATCTGATCGCCGAGGTGTGCTTTGCGAAGAACACGGCAGTCGAGACGGGCGAATGGGTTGCGAACCAAGCTGTTCAGCTGTTCGGCGGCCTCGGATACATGCAGGAAAGCGAAGTGGAGAGGCAGTACCGGGACATGCGAATTCTGGGAATCGGTGGCGGAACCACCGAAATCCTCACCGGCCTCGCGGCCAAGCGATTGGGGTATCAGTCATGAGTGTCATCCGGTCAACACTGGACACCAATTCCGAGGTGTACAAGACCGCAACTTCGACCATGAACACCAAGCTCGCCGAGATCGAGGTCGAGCACGCCAAGGCGTTGGCGGGTGGCGGCGAGAAGTACACCGAGCGGCACCACAAGCGGGGAAAGCTGCTGGCACGCGAGCGGATCGAACTCCTGCTCGATCAGGATTCACCGTTCCTCGAACTGTGTCCCCTCGCTGCGTGGGGGAGTGACTTCCCGGTCGGCGCCAGCACCGTGGTCGGTATCGGCGTCGTCGAAGGTGTCGAATGCCTGATCGTCGCCAACGATCCCACCGTGCGCGGCGGCACCAGCAATCCGTGGACACTGCGTAAGGGATTCCGGGCCAACGACATCGCCATGCAGAACCGCCTCCCGGTGATCTCCCTCGTAGAGTCCGGTGGCGCAGACTTGCCGACGCAGAAAGAGGTGTTCATCCCTGGCGGGCGTATGTTCCGTGACCTCACTCAGCTGTCCGCGGCCGGAATCCCCACCATTGCACTGGTCTTCGGTAACTCGACGGCCGGCGGTGCGTACATCCCGGGCATGTCCGACCACGTCGTGATGATCAAGGAACGCTCCAAGGTGTTCCTCGCAGGCCCGCCGCTGGTCAAGATGGCCACCGGTGAGGAATCCGACGACGAGGCACTCGGCGGCGCCGAAATGCACGCTCGCAAGTCCGGGTTGGCCGACTACTTCGCCGCCGACGAGCAGGACGCGATCCGCATCGGGCGCTCGATCGTCAAGCGGCTCAACTGGACCAAGAAGGGGCCGGCGCCGCGCGCGGAGATCATCGAACCGCTCGAGGATCCGGAAGAGTTGCTCGGCATCGTTCCGGCCGACCTGAAGATCCCGTTCGATCCGCGTGAGGTCATCGCCCGTATCGTCGACGGCTCCGACTTCGACGAGTTCAAGCCGCTCTACGGCTCCTCCCTCGTGACCGGGTGGGCCGAGCTGAACGGCTACCCGATCGGCATCCTGGCGAACGCACGTGGAGTGCTCTTCAGTGAGGAATCACAGAAGGCCACGCAGTTCATCCAGCTCGCCAATCGTTCCAACACGCCGTTGCTGTTCCTGCACAACACCACCGGCTACATGGTCGGTAAGGAATACGAGGAGGGCGGCATGATCAAGCACGGATCGATGATGATCAATGCGGTTGCCAACTCCAAGGTTCCGCACATCTCGATCCTGCTCGGAGCGTCGTACGGCGCCGGTCACTACGGTATGTGCGGACGCGCGTTCGATCCGCGGTTCCTCTTTGCGTGGCCCAGTTCCAAGTCCGCCGTCATGGGCGGTGCGCAGCTCGCCGGCGTCATCTCCATCGTGGGACGCGCTGCTGCCGAGGCCCGCGGCCAGGTCTTCGACGAGCAGGCCGACGCCGGCATGCGCGCGATGATCGAGAACCAGATCGAGGCCGAGTCACTTCCGATGTTCCTGTCGGGTCGTCTGTACGACGACGGCGTCATCGATCCCCGAGACACCCGCACCGTGGTGGGAATGTGCCTGTCGGCCATCGCCACCGCCCCGATCGAAGGCACCGAGAACTTCGGCGTCTTCCGTATGTGAGGCACGCCGTGACAATCACTTCAGTACTGGTCGCCAATCGTGGCGAAATCGCCCGCCGTGTCTTTGCAACCTGCCGCAAGAACGGAATCGGCACGGTCGCGGTATTTTCCGACGCAGATGCCGACAGCCCGCACGTCGCCGAAGCCGATGCTTCGGTTCGCCTACCGGGTAACACGCCTGCCGAGACCTACTTGCGGGGTGAGCTCGTCATCGCCGCCGCCAAGGCTTCGGGCGCCGACGCGATTCACCCCGGATACGGATTCCTCTCCGAGAACGCGGAGTTCGCGCGCAGCGTCATCGACGCGGGACTGACGTGGATCGGCCCGCCCGTCGAATCCATCGAGCTCATGGGGTCGAAGGTCGAGTCCAAGAAGATCATGGACGCCGCGGGAGTGCCGGTGCTCTCCGAACTCGATCCCGCCGCGGTGACCGAGGCTCATCTGCCGGTGCTGATCAAGGCGTCGGCGGGCGGCGGCGGACGCGGAATGCGTGTCGTTCGTGAATTGTCGGCGCTGGACGGCGAACTGGAAGCGGCGCGGCGTGAGGCGCAGTCCGCTTTCGGCGACCCGACAGTCTTCTGTGAGCGTTACCTCGAGACCGGTCGGCACATCGAGGTTCAGGTCATGGCCGACCGCCACGGTGCGGTGTGGGCGGTGGGGGAGCGCGAGTGCTCGATCCAGCGTCGGCATCAGAAGGTGGTCGAAGAGGCCCCGTCGCCGCTCGTGCAACGCATCCCCGCCATGCGCGACAAGCTGTTCGACGCCTCGCGGCTCGCAGCCAACGCCATCGGTTACGAGGGGGCAGGAACCGTTGAATTCCTGGCTGACGAAAAAGGCGACTTCTTCTTCCTGGAAATGAACACGCGTTTGCAGGTGGAGCATCCGGTCACCGAGTGCACCACTGGACTCGATCTGGTGGAACTGCAATTGCAGGTCGCTTCAGGTGAAGCACTTCCGGACGATCAGCCGGAGATCCGTGGGCATTCGATCGAAGTGCGCCTGTACGCCGAGGACCCCGCCAAGAACTGGCAGCCGCAGAGCGGAACCGTCCACCACATCGAGTTGCCCGGTGACCCGCAAGAATTCAGTGTTCTGCGTGAGCAGGGCGTTCGCCTCGACTCCGGCGTCGTCGACGGCAGTGTTGTCGGCGTCCACTACGACCCGATGTTGGCCAAGGTCATCTCGTACGCGCCGACGCGGACCGCAGCTGCCCGGCTGCTCGCATCGACGCTGGCGCGCACCAGGATTCACGGGCTGCGCACCAACCGCGACCTGCTCGTCAACGTCCTGGCCCACCCCGCCTTCATTGCCGGAGACACCGACACTGCCTTCTTCGAGACTCACGACCTCGAGAAGCTGTCTACGCCCTTGGCCGATACCGCCGCCGAAAGACTCTCGGCGCTGGCGGCGGCACTTGCCGATGCCGCGCGCAACCGGGCGTCGGCCCGCGTCATCGGCCGCTTGCCCAGCGGGTGGCGCAACCTCCCGTCGCAGCCGCAGAGCAAGAGCTACTCCACTGCGTCGGGCGAGTACGACGTCCGCTACTCCCTGAGCCGAAGCGGCGTGCTGAGTGCAGAAGGCTTCGACGACGTGCGCCTGGTATCGGCAACTGCGACCCGGGTAGTGCTCGAGCAGAGCGGAGTACAGCGCTCGTTCGACGTTGCGGCCTACGGGAGTGAGATTTTTGTCGACTCCTCGCTCGGACCCGTCGCGTTGACGGCAGCACCGCGCTTCGTGGATCCGTCGGCAGAAGTCGCCGCCGGTTCGTTGCTCGCTCCGATGCCGGGATCGGTCATCCGCCTCGGTGCCGCACTCGGTGACACCGTCACCGCCGGCCAGCCGATTCTGTGGCTGGAGGCCATGAAGATGGAACACACCGTCACCGCGCCGACTGCCGGTGTCCTGGTGGAACTTCCGGTCGCCGTCGGCCAGCAGGTCGAGGTCGGATCGGTACTCGCACGTGTGGAAGAACCCGCTACAGAAGAGGAAGCATGATGAGTTTCATCGAAACCGAAGAGCAGAAGGAACTGCGGGCATCCGTTTCCAAACTGGGTGAGCGCTTCAACTACGTCGACTACGTGCTGCCCAAGGCGCGAAAGGGGGAGCCGCTCACCGAATTGTGGAACGAGGCGGGCAAACTCGGATTCCTGGGCGTCAACCTGCCGGAGGAATACGGCGGCGGCGGTGCAGGCATCTACGAACTCGCGCTGGTGCAGGAGGAATTGGCGGCGCAGGGTGCCGGTCTGCTCCTGGTTGTCGTATCCCCGGCCATCTGCGGCACCATCATCGGCAAGTACGGCACGGCGGAGCAGAAGCAGCAGTGGCTACCCAGCCTCGCCGACGGCTCCAAGATCATGGCGTTCGGAATCACCGAGGCCGACGCTGGTTCCAACTCTCATCAGATCACCACGACGGCACGCAGGGATGGCGACGACTGGATCCTGAGCGGCAACAAGATCTACATCTCGGGTGTCGATCAGGCTGACGCGGTCCTCGTCGTTGCGCGGACCGAGGACTCCAAGACGGGCAAGCTCAAGCCTGCTCTGTTCATCGTCCCCACGGATTCTCCCGGATTCGTGAAGACGCAGATGGAGATGGACATCATCGAGCCGGACCACCAGTTCATCCTCTTCCTCGACGACGTCCGTCTGCCGGCCGACGCTCTGGTCGGCGAAGCCGATGCCGCCTTGATGCAGTTGTTCGCCGGCCTCAACCCCGAGCGCATCCTGGGTGCGTCGATGGCCATCGGCATGGGCCGTTACGCCCTGAACGCCGCAGTGAAGTTCGCCAACGAGCGCACGGTGTGGAAGACGCCGATCGGTGCGCACCAAGGTATTTCGCATCCACTCGCGCAGGTGAAGATCGAACTCGAGCTCGCCAAGCTGATGATGCAGAAGGCCGCCATGCTCTACGACAGCGGTGACGATTTCGGTGCTGCCGAAGCCGCGAACATGGCAAAGTACGCCGCTGCCGAGGCCAGCATCAAGGCACTCGATCAGGCGATCCAGACGCATGGCGGCGCAGGACTGACGAAGGAATACGGACTGGCCGCCATGCTCGGTGCGGCACGTATCGCCCGCGTCGCGCCGGTGAGCCGCGAGATGATCCTCAACTTCGTCTCACAGCATTCCCTCGGTCTGCCACGGTCCTACTAGGAAGAGGCGACTCATGACGGATCAGGACAAGCCATACGTACGGTACGAAATATCGGGCGGTGCTGCCACGATCACTCTCGATTCACCCCACAACCGCAACGCGATTTCGACGCGGTTGGTCACGGAGTTGCAGGCTGGGTTGACGTCGGCTGCCGCCGATCCGGCAGTTCGAGCGGTGGTACTCGCCCACACCGGTGGAACATTCTGTGCGGGAGCCGATCTCAGTGAGGCCTCCGGTTCGTCCGCATCACCGGAGGACGCCGTCAAGGAGCGAGGACGGGGGATGCTGACACTCTTGCGCAGCATTCTCGAGCTTCCCAAGCCGGTGATCGGGCGGATCGACGGTCACGTCCGGGCCGGAGGCATGGGTCTTGTCGGGGCGTGCGACATCGTCGTCGCCGGACCGGCGAGCACCTTCGCGGTGACGGAATCACGGTTGGGTTTGGCGGCGTCCATCATCTCGCTCACGGTCCTGCCGAGGCTCGACCAGCGATCTGCGAGCCGCTATCTGCTCACCGGAGAGAAGTTCGGCCAGCACGAGGCCGAATCCATCGGACTCGTCACCGCCGCGTCGCAGGACACGGGGGAGTCGATCACCGAACTGCTCGGCACCCTGCGCCAATGTTCACCGCAGGGACTTGCCGAATCGAAGTGGATCACGACGCGTTCGGTCCTGGCCGGATTCGACCGGGACGGCGAGGAGATGATCGCGCAGTCGGCTCGGCTGTTTTCCTCTGACGAGGCTCGTGAGGGCATGATGTCTTTCTTGCAGAAGCGTCCAGCGGCCTGGGCGCAGTAGAAACTGCGCAGCTGGGACACAGAAGCGCTGGAACACAGAAGTAGAAGGGATGGCGGCGCGATGACTCGAGAGCCCAAGCAGGACCGAAGTCGAGTCACGCGCTCCCACCTGCTCGAAGAGACTGTGGAGTGTCTCGCCGAACTCGGGTGGAGCGCAACGACGATGAGCGTCGTCGCGCAGCGTGCCGGGGTGTCCAGAGGCGCGATGCAGCATCACTTCCCGACCCGCGAGGACCTCATCACCGCGGCGCTCGAGGTGATGTTCGACGCCCGGATGGATCAGGCACGAAAGGAATCGACCGACCTTCCGGTGGGTGCCGGACGAACCGAGGCGATCATTTCGCGGTTGGTGGAGTACTACACCGGGACTCTGTTCAAAGCAGCACTGCAGGTGTGGACGGCCGCTGCCTCCGACCCCGACCTGCGTGCCCGCGTACTGCCCCTCGAGGAACGATTCGGGCGCATCGCGCACCGCATGGCCGTCGAGAGTCTGGGTGTCGACGACTCCGACCCGGTGACGCACCGCTTGGTACAGGCGACCCTGGACCTGGCCCGCGGGCTGGGGCTGGCTGATGTCTTGACAGACGACTCGCGCCGACGCACCGAGGTGGTCAAACAGTGGGCGGCGCAATTGGATTCCACACTTGTTCGGGTACCGGTGGCAACTCCCTGAATCGGTAGCGGAGGGGCCGGCGCCGGTGCTCTCGACGCGCACGTGGCGTGTGTCGGGGGCCACCGAGAAGTACAGTCGGCTCCATGGTCGCACGCACTCTCACTTCGATCGGGACTTCGGTATTGGTCTCGGCTGCCGTGCTCTCGGCCGTGGTCGGCTGCAGCTCCGGCGACGGGTCCGTCGATCAGCCGGGCGACGGTGCGGGTTCGCAGGCACTCGCACCTACGGATCCGGGCCCGATGTTCGCCGAATGCGGCTCGGTGACCGACGAGGAAGTTGTCAACGCCTTCAATCTCGGCGCTTTTGCGACGACGACGCGCAACGGCGTCGGGTGCCAGTGGGAAGTCGCCGGTTCGAACGGTCCGAGCGTCAGTTTCTCCTGGTACCGCGGTAGCCCGATCGGCCGCGAACGGGCCGGGTCCGACCTGCTCGGACGTCCTGCCGACGACATCACGATCGGTGGACACCAGGGCTTCATCGCGTCCACCGCAGGTTCGTTGTGCGAGTTGGGTATCGCGTTCGGCGGAGACTTCGTGCACTGGTCGATCACCTACGGTTTGCTGCCACCGACCGCGGATCCATGCACGGTGGCGCGGGATCTGATGGAAAAAACAGTT
>NZ_LVCT01000653.1:0-28889 GCF_001647205.1 Rhodococcus sp. EPR-134 | reverse complement strand
CGGTGGTCACCGGGACTCCTCGTGCGGAGGGCAGCTACGGCGGTAGTGACAGCCAGGAATTCGCGAACGTCCTCCAAGAATGCGAAGCCGTCACCGACGAGCAGATCGCCGGTGCCGTGGGTGCCGACGCCGTCGGGCGTGGGTTCTTCGGCGCTATCTGCCGTTGGGACGGCATCGGAGCCGCGGGTCCGATCAAGATCACCTTCAACTGGTTCGAGACGGGCACCCTCGATCACGAGCGCGCTGCATTCGAGCATCTGGGATACGTGGTGGCGAAAATCGACATCAACGGCAGTGGCGGGTACCAGGTTCGCCAGCCGGCCGATCCGCAGAGCTGCGGGGTGAGCGCGAGCGCACCGGCCGGGGGAGTGTTCGGTTGGTGGGTCACCGAGCCGCAAGGCGGCGCGGATCCGTGCGAGGCTGCGGCAAAGCTCGGCGCGTTGACGTTGAACCGCAGCATCTGATCGCGACCGGTCCGGCTGCGTGGTCTGAGTGTGCAGCCAGAGTCTCTGGTCAGAGCGTGAGGTCACTATCACCGTGGCCTCGCTTTGACCTCGTGGCGCGCCGACAGGTATCGTTATGGGTCGTGTCCGGCATGCCCGGGCCGATCTGTGTGCCTAGCTAGGTATTGCCGTGCGCGCGTTCGAGCAGAAACTGCTGATGAACGAGCATCCGGCTGCCTGTGTGGGGGTATGCGACACGCCCGACCTCGGGGGCAGTGCGCGGCATGAAAGTGCTGAGTACAGACTCTGAGGTGGGTGAGGAGCAGCAGCTCTCTTGCTCCAACTGCTAGATCCCTAATTTCAGAACAGCCACGTTTTCGAACGGCCCGAGTTCGCTCGAGCAGTCTGTTCGTCACAAGAAAGCCGGTAAATGCCAACCATCAACCAGCTGGTCCGCAAGGGTCGCCGCGACAAGACCGCCAAGGTCAAGACGGCAGCCCTCAAGGGCAGCCCGCAGCGTCGTGGCGTGTGCACTCGCGTGTACACCACCACCCCCAAGAAGCCGAACTCCGCGCTCCGTAAGGTCGCACGTGTTCGCCTCACGACTTCGGTCGAGGTCACCGCGTACATCCCCGGTGAAGGTCACAACCTTCAGGAGCACTCCATGGTGCTCGTCCGTGGCGGTCGTGTGAAGGACCTCCCGGGTGTCCGTTACAAGATCATCCGCGGCTCCCTCGACACCCAGGGTGTCAAGGGTCGCAAGCAGGCACGCAGCCGCTACGGCGCCAAGAAGGAGAAGAGCTAATGCCACGTAAGGGCCCCGCTCCGAAGCGCCCGCTCATCAACGACCCGGTTTACGGTTCCCCGTTGGTGACGCAGCTCGTCAACAAGATCCTGCTGGACGGCAAGAAGTCCACCGCAGAGCGAATCGTGTACCAGGCTCTCGAGCAGGCACGCGAGAAGACCGGCACCGATCCGGTCGTCACCCTCAAGCGCGCCCTGGACAACGTCAAGCCTGCACTCGAGGTTCGTAGCCGCCGCGTCGGTGGCGCTACCTACCAGGTGCCGGTCGAGGTTCGCCCCGGTCGTTCCACCACGCTGGCACTGCGCTGGCTGGTCACCTTCTCGCGTGCACGTCGTGAGAAGACCATGGTCGAGCGTCTCGCCAACGAGCTCCTCGATGCCAGCAATGGCCTCGGTGCAGCTGTGAAGCGTCGCGAAGACACTCACAAGATGGCCGAAGCCAACAAGGCATTCGCCCACTACCGCTGGTGATGTAAAGCGTCGGAGCAACTGCCATCGGGTGGGGCTCCGACGCTTGTCGCCGTTGGCGGCCTGATCATCGCGACGGATTCCGGACGCAGGTGGCCAGGTTCGCCTCGGCAGAGACATAATTGAAAGACCATGGCCCTGACGGTGGAACACACCGATAAGGCCGACACCCGAAAACCAAGCAACGAGCGGGGAAGAAACCTGTGGCACAGGAAGTGCTGACTGACCTGAACAAGGTCCGCAACATCGGCATCATGGCGCACATCGATGCCGGCAAGACCACCACCACCGAGCGCATCCTGTTCTACACCGGTGTCAATTACAAGATCGGTGAGACGCACGACGGTGCGTCGACGACGGACTGGATGGAGCAGGAGAAGGAACGCGGCATCACGATCACGTCTGCCGCCGTGACTTGCTTCTGGAACAACAACCAGATCAACATCATCGACACCCCCGGCCACGTCGACTTCACGGTCGAGGTGGAGCGGTCGCTGCGCGTGCTCGACGGCGCAGTTGCTGTCTTCGACGGTAAAGAGGGTGTCGAGCCGCAGTCCGAGCAGGTTTGGCGTCAGGCTGCCAAGTACGACGTTCCGCGCATCTGCTTCGTCAACAAGATGGACAAGATGGGCGCGGACTTCTACTTCACAGTCCAGACCATCATCGACCGCTTGGGCGCGAAGCCGCTCGTTCTCCAGCTGCCCATCGGCGCTGAGGACGACTTCGACGGCGTCGTCGACCTGGTCGAGATGAAGGCCATCACCTGGCGCGGCGTGGTCCCGACGGGAACCGCTCCGACCATCGAGGAGATCCCCGCGGATCTCGTCGAGAAGGCTGCCGAGTACCGCGAGAAGCTGCTCGAGACGGTTGCAGAGTCCGACGAAGCTCTCATGGAGAAGTACTTCGGCGGCGAAGAGCTCACCATCGAGGAGATCAAGGGCGCCATCCGCAAGATGACGGTCGCCTCCGAGCTGTACCCGGTTCTCTGTGGCTCTGCGTTCAAGAACAAGGGCGTTCAGCCCATGCTCGACGCTGTCATCGACTACCTTCCGAACCCGCTGGACATCGGCGAGGTCATCGGCCACAAGCTCGGTGACGAAGAAGTAGAGATCACTCGCAAGCCGAGCAAGGACGAGCCGTTCTCGGCTCTCGCCTTCAAGATCGCTGCTCACCCGTTCTTCGGCAAGCTGACCTTCGTCCGCGTGTACTCGGGTCGTATCGATCCGGGTGCTCAGGTGCTCAACGCAACCAAGGGCAAGAAGGAGCGCATCGGAAAGCTCTTCCAGATGCACGCCAACAAGGAGAACCCGGTAGACGAGGCCGTAGCCGGCCACATCTACGCAATGATCGGCCTCAAGGACACCACCACCGGTGACACCTTGTGCGATCAGGCGAGCCCCATCGTCCTCGAGTCGATGTCGTTCCCCGCGCCGGTCATCCAGGTCTCCATCGAGCCCAAGACCAAGTCCGACCAGGAAAAGCTGGGCGTCGCGATCCAGAAGCTCGCCGAAGAGGACCCGACCTTCTCGGTCGAGCTCGACGAAGAGACCGGTCAGACCGTCATCGGCGGTATGGGCGAGCTCCACCTCGACATCCTCGTCGACCGCATGCGTCGCGAGTTCAAGGTCGAGGCGAACGTCGGTAAGCCGCAGGTTGCGTACCGCGAGACCATCACCAAGAAGGTCGAGAAGCACGACTACACCCACAAGAAGCAGACGGGTGGCTCGGGCCAGTTCGCAAAGGTCATCATCGCTCTGGAGCCTTTCGTGGGCGAAGACGGTGCTACCTACGAGTTCGAGAACAAGGTCTCCGGCGGACGTATCCCGCGCGAGTACATCCCCTCCGTGGATGCCGGTGCGCAGGACGCGATGCAGTACGGTGTTCTCGCCGGCTACCCGCTCGTGAACCTGAAGCTGTCGCTGCTCGATGGTGCTTACCACGACGTCGACTCCTCGGAAATGGCGTTCAAGGTTGCCGGTTCGCAGGCACTGAAGGAAGCCGCCCGCAAGGCCGGCCCCGTCATTCTCGAGCCGCTCATGGCTGTCGAGGTCACAACGCCCGAGGAGTACATGGGCGACGTGATCGGCGACCTCAACTCCCGCCGTGGCCAGATCCAGGCCATGGAGGAACGCAGTGGTGCCCGTGTCGTGAAGGCGCTGGTTCCGCTCTCGGAGATGTTCGGTTACATCGGTGACCTGCGGTCGAAGACCCAGGGCCGAGCGAACTTCTCCATGGTGTTCGATTCCTACGCAGAGGTTCCCGCGAACGTCTCGAAGGAAATCATCGCCAAGGCGACGGGCGAGTAAGCACAGCGAGCTCCCCAGCCCGCGTCGGCAAGTAACCTCGGTTTCTTCCGGCACGAAGCACGACCTAGTAACAACCAACCGCACTGCTGCATACGGCAAGCAACAACAGTCCAGGAGGACACAAAGTGGCGAAGGCGAAGTTCGAGCGGACGAAGCCGCACGTGAACATCGGCACCATTGGTCACGTCGACCACGGCAAGACCACGACGACGGCGGCCATCACCAAGGTTCTCGCGGATGCATTCCCCGACCTGAACGAGGCTTCGGCCTTCGATCAGATCGACAAGGCTCCCGAGGAAAAGGCTCGTGGCATCACGATCAACATCTCGCATGTTGAGTACCAGACGGAAAAGCGCCACTACGCGCACGTCGATGCACCGGGTCACGCCGACTACATCAAGAACATGATCACCGGCGCAGCTCAGATGGACGGCGCTATTCTCGTCGTCGCAGCTACCGACGGCCCGATGCCCCAGACGCGCGAGCATGTCCTGCTCGCTCGCCAGGTTGGCGTTCCTTACATCCTCGTCGCCCTGAACAAGGCCGACATGGTTGACGACGACGAGATCCTCGAGCTCGTCGAGATGGAGGTCCGCGAACTGCTGGCCGCTCAGGAATTCGACGAGGAAGCCCCCGTCATTCCGATCTCGGCACTCAAGGCACTCGAGGGTGACCCGAAGTGGACGCAGTCCATTCTCGACCTGATGGCTGCTGTCGACGAGTCCATCCCGGACCCGATTCGTGAGACCGAGAAGCCCTTCCTCATGCCTGTCGAGGACGTCTTCACGATCACCGGCCGTGGCACCGTTGTCACCGGTCGTATCGAGCGTGGCGTTGTCAACGTCAACGAAGAGGTCGAGATCGTCGGCATCAAGGAAACCTCGACCAAGACCACGGTCACGGGTATCGAGATGTTCCGCAAGCTGCTCGACTCGGGCCAGGCCGGCGACAACGTCGGACTGCTCGTTCGTGGCATCAAGCGCGAAGATGTCGAGCGTGGACAGGTTGTCGTCAAGCCGGGCACCACGACTCCCCACACGGAGTTCGAGGGCCAGGCATACATCCTGTCGAAGGACGAGGGCGGCCGCCACACCCCGTTCTTCAACAACTACCGCCCGCAGTTCTACTTCCGTACCACGGACGTTACGGGCGTCGTGACGCTGCCTGAGGGCACCGAGATGGTCATGCCCGGTGACAACACCGAGATGTCCGTCAAGCTGATCCAGCCTGTCGCCATGGACGAGGGCCTGCGCTTCGCAATTCGCGAAGGCGGCCGTACGGTCGGCGCCGGCAAGGTTGCCAAGATCATCAAGTGAGACTCTTGTCTCGCTAGCTGATTCACAGCACTGAAAAGGCGCTCATTCCCTTCGGGGAGTGAGCGCCTTTTCTGTGTCTGTGATCGAGTGGCCTGTGATCGAGTGTTCGGTGATCGGGTGCCTGCGTGCTCCTTACTTACTTGTTGGCTTCCACCCGGTCGAGGTGCAGCAGAACCTGTACTGCGACGGTTGAGCCGTCGAGGCTGCGCCTGGTTGCGCCGGCGATGCGTTCGGCCGAAGCGGTGAATCCGGCGACGTCGATCGACGGATCTGCAGTGACGACAATCGACAGCGTCGGCAGTCCGCGATCGACCGTCGCTTTGCTCTTGGTGCTCCGCACGCCGGTCAGCTGAGCGAGCTCGGCCGCTACGCCGTCTGCGACGGGTCCGAGATCCACGCTGACGTCGGTACCGGATTCGTTGTGCCGCAATGTGACTGCGCTTGTGCGGCGCCGGCGAAGGTTCAGGTACAACAGCCCGAAACCGGCGAAGACACAGAGGACGAAGGTGCCCGACAGTACCCAGTGCCACCACGGCTCCTCCGGAAGGCCGAAGAGGACCTCCCGATCGAGGCGTGACACCCAGGTTCGAATCAGCGACGCGCCCGCGTCCCACGCGATGGCGTATGCGCCCGCCGCGAGGAGTGCGATTCCGACGATGAGGACGATGATCCGATCGACCGCGGAGATCCAACGGTTCACGAGGCGTCCTTTCGTCGTACTACAGTTTCTCGCACGACAACCGAAAGTTGCAGTGGCCGCTGCAGTATCGCGAGGTGGGGCCGAACCGCCGCGTCGACGGCTGCGGCAAGTTCAGCTCGATCGCCACCGGTCGATTCGATGTGAACCTTGACGTGTTTACGGTCGACGCTGGTGTGAGCCGAGCCGACGCCGGGAACGACCGCTGCGTGGCTACTGCACAGACGTGCAATGTCAGTCGGCCGCATCCACACCGTCGATGCGCTCGGGTTCCCGAGTGGGACATGGGTTTTCGCACGGCGTTTGATCGCCGACATTATCAGGACAACACCCGCCACAACGGCAGCGATCGCCACCGGAAGCAGCCACGGTTGCCAGTGCAGACGAGACGTCCACTCCACGGAGTTTCGGATCCAGGGTGCCGATTCGAAAGTTCCACGGTTGATGAACCATTCGCGCGAGACGACGAAGGCGAGTGCGAGTAGACCACACGCGATGACGACGGCCGAAACTGCGGCCGCCGGGTTCGCAGAGGGGACACGCGGCGGAATCGGATCCGAGAGTGCCTGCTGTGCCGGGCCCTCCGCGATCTCGACGCCGGAAACACAGGAGTCGTCAGAACCCTCGGTTGCCGCGATCATCACGTTCATGTCGTGGAGTGGAAGCCCGGTCAGCGATTCGACGCTGCGACCGACTTCCGTTCGCACCCGGCCGGTCAACTCGGTGACCGAACACGGCCAGGACACGGCGAGGAAGAGATTGATGGCGACGGCGTCGCTACCCATCGAGATGTCGGCTCGCGGAAGGTCGCGTCCTGTCAGGCGAGTCAAGCCACCGGACTGGCGGACCACCCCCGGGACGTTCACCGCTGCGGCCGTGGCGATCTTGGCCATCGCACGGTCCTTGATGACCAAGGAGCCGCGTAGGCCAGGATCGTCCGCTGCGCTGGGATCGGACGGCTCAGCCACGGCCACGGCTTCGGAGGATCGCGCCGAGGTCGAGATGTCCGTCGCGGTGTGCTCCGATCGCCATACCGGCGGCGCCGAGCAGGACTGCGAAGACGAAACCGCTGAACCCACCCATGATTCCGGCGAGTGCGAGGAGCAGACCGACCAGCAGTCCGACGGTGGTGCTGTTCATGTCAGTTCCCTTCTCGAATGTTCGGTGCAATGTCTGTGACGGTGGCAGGCTCGGTGACTGCGTTTTCGGCATCAACGGGTAGATATCCCGCTGTCGACAGGTCGCCGACGGTCACGTTCACCGGTACGTCGACCAATCTCGCCACCACCGCTCGTACGCGCTCGGCGACGCTGCGAACGTCGGCCGGATAGTGAACGGAAATGTGTACAGCACAGGAGTTTTCGTCGACGACGACGCCGGTGATGCGGCGTCCGGGGAGGTAGGTTCCCACTTCGCCGAACTGTCCTCCGTGCAGATCTGCCACTTCCGGGATGGCAAGAACCGCGTCGGCGACTACCTCGGCCGCGTCGATCTCGCGGCCGGCGTCGGCGGTACTCACTGAACCCTCGGCTTGGCTTCCGGATCGGTACTGCCGCCGCTCTCTGCATCCTCGAAGAGCATGACGTCGAAGACGGTGATGTTGACCTCGGTGACCTCGAGACCCGTCATGCTTTCCACTGCGGCAATGACGTTGCGGCGGATACCTACCGCCAGTTCGTGGAGTGCGACGCCGTACTCGGCGACAATGCCGATGTCGATGGCGGCTTGTTTCTCGCCTACCTCCACCGCCACGCCCTGGGCATGGTTGACGCGGGCGCCCGGTATGCGGTCGCGAAGTGCCCCCACCGCACGCGCTGTGCCCCCGCCGACGTCGTACACGCCGTTGATCTCGCGGGTCGCGATACCGGCGATCTTGGCGACCACGGCGTCGGCGATGATCGTCTTACCCTGGGTGCTGACTAGTTCCGCGCCACCGTCGGCGCCGAATCGGACGCTGTTCTTTTCACTGGAATCGCTGGTCATGGGGGCTCCCTGCTCATGTGTCAGTGCGTGCGTCTGAAGTACCTCCAACTGTAGTGACTGGTAGGTGACCATGCGGGATGCACCACACCTACTCCGGCATTTGGTATGGCAGAGTCGGAGGCAAATAGTGACGGCGTTCATAGTGAGCGCTGAAAGTGACGTGGGTCGGACAGGGTGGTACGTGGTGGCACGGATAGTGATCGTGGGTGCGGGTTTGTCGGGACTGCGGACCGTCGAGGAACTGCGACGAGCGGGTTTCGAAGGTGAATTGACGCTCGCGGGTGGAGAAACGCATCTGCCCTACGACAGGCCTCCGTTGTCGAAGGAAGTGATCCGCGGCGACAAGGACGAGACGACCTTGCGTCCGGCCGAGTTCTACGTCGAGAACAAGGTCGATCTCAAGCTCGGTTCGCCGGCAACCTCGGTGGACACGGTCGCCAAGTCGGTGGCGTTCGCCGACGGATCCACCCTGGACTACGACGAGTTGGTCATCGCGACCGGACTGACTCCGCGTCGCATCGCCGGCCTTCCGGAGTTGTCCGGAGTGCACGTTCTGCGCTCCATCGAGGAAGCGTTGGCCCTCCGCGCCGACCTTGCTCCCGGTAAGCGTGCGCTGATCGTCGGGGCCGGCTTCATCGGCTGCGAACTGGCCGCGAGCATGAAGTCTCACGGCGTCGACGTCGTGTTGCTCGAACCCCAGCCGACGCCGCTGGCGTCGGTGCTCGGCCCCACCGTCGGCGCCCTCGTCGAACGTCTGCATCGGAACGAGGGCATCGACGTCCGAGTCGGTACGGGCTTGACCTCGCTGTCCGGCGACGGAGCGGTTGCCGCTGCGACCTTGAGCGACGGTTCGGAAATCCCGGTCGACGTGGTCGCGATCGGAGTCGGTTCGGTGCCGGTCACGGAATGGCTCGACGGTTCGGGGATCGAACTCGACAACGGAGTGCTCTGCGACGGCGTCGGCCGCACCAGCACCGAACACGTCTGGGCGGTCGGCGACGTCGCGTCCTGGCAGATCGGAGATCGACGCAAGCGTGTCGAACACTGGACCAATGCTGGGGACCAGGCCAAGATCCTGGCGGGAGCGATCACCGGAACGGGTGATCCGGATGCGCCGGCGCAGGTTCCGTACTTCTGGAGCGATCAGTACGACGTCAAGATCCAGGCATTGGGGACCGTCGCACCCACGGACACCGTTCACATCGTGAAGGACGACGGCCGAAAGTTCGTCGCCTACTACGAGCGCGACGGTGTGCTGGCAGCTGTCGTCGGCGGCGGTAGCGCGGGAGCTGTGATGAAGATGCGCGCGAAGATCGCAGCCGGCACGCCCATCTCGGACGTGTTGGAGTCCACACCGGCCTGAACGGATGAGGCAGGACCGGTTCCGAGGCGATAGATTTGTGCGGTGATCGTTGCACTCATCGACTCGGGACTGGGCCTGCTCCCTACCTCTGCGGGGCTCAGACGCCTGCGCCCGGATCTCGATCTTGTGCTGTCCCTCGATCCGGACGGCGCCCCCTGGGGACCCAAGCCCGAGCAGTGGGTCGTCGACCGGGTACTCGGTGCGGTGCGGCGGAGCCTCGATCGTGGGGCTCAGGTCATCGTTCTTCCATGCAATACCGCGAGCGTCACCGCTCTCCCACACGTCCGCGAACTGGTCGGACCGGGTGTGCCGGTCATCGGAACGGTGCCCGCGATCAAGCCCGCGGCCGCCGCGTGCGATTCAGTGGCGATCTGGGCTACCGCCGCGACGACTGCCAGCCGGTACCAAGCCGATCTGATCGAACAGTTCGGCAACGGCGCCAAGGTCGTCGGGGTGCCGTGCCACGGCCTGGCCGATTCGATAGACCTCGGTGATCGTGCAGCCGCACTTGCAGCCATCGAATCCGCAGTGGCCCGGACGCCGGACGACGTCAACGGCGTTGTCCTCGGCTGCACGCACTACCCACTGCTCGCGGACGAAATCGCAGCGCGGCTACCCGCCGGTGTCACACTCTTCGACAGTGCCGAAGCCGTTGCACGACAGACCCTGCGGCGGATCGACGGGCTCGGTGACGCGGGTGAAGGATCGGGAACCGTCGAGGTTTTCGTGAGTGGACGTCCGGGCGCGCTACCGCCCAGCGCCGAAGCCTTCGACGCCGGGCGGTTGTTGGGCGCGATCAAAGCCTGATCCAGCCTGCAGCCAGCCATTCATCAATGGGCAGCTACTCCGCTCCGTCAATGGGCGGCTACGCCGCCGTGACCCCCGTGATGCATCCGCGCACTCATCACCGGCATCGCACTCACCGCGACCACAACGGTCAGGACCCCGACCACCCAGGCCGTCCACGACGCACCGCGTAGAGCGTCGAAGCTCATGACCCAGGGTGAAATGAACATCAAGACGCCGAAAACGCCCATCGCGTAATCCGCCATGGCCATGTCCGGACGTGCCATGTGCGCCAGACCCGACAGTGCAACCAGGACACCCAGGACGACGAGTGACCACATTGCCCGATCGGTGGTGTCGAGCCACATCGGCGAGAGAGCCGCAAAGACGCCGAGAACCACCGCGACGGCATCTTGCATTCGATTCCACGACTTCATGACGAGACCTCCAAAGACGAGAGTGTGTCCACCTGTAGTACACGCCCGCGGCAGATCGAGATCAACTCTCCGCCAATTGCATTCGCGTTGCAGTTAGAGGCGATCTGGAGGCTCGAATATCAAGATTTGTGACTATTCGTCCGGATTGCCACGAGCCCGCGCGGAGCGCTGGCCGCGATATGTCCCGAGAGTGCCATGAGGGTGAGAGTGGTGAATGCGATAGCGGCGGTGATCATGGGTGGTCCTTTCACTGACTGTCCTCGAGTGTCGTCTGCCGACCTGTGGCCGAGCAGGGCACACGGTGTGAGGACGCTGAGAGAATCGAAGAGTCCGCACAGACGACCCGTGAGAAGGTTCTGGGGTGACGCAATCGAGTGCTCAGGACGTGATCGAACAGTTGGCCGACCTCGCGGATCCCGCGGATGCCGTCCAGCTACAGAAGTTCTTCAAGACAGCGCCGGGGGAGTACGGCGAGGGTGACGTCTTCATCGGCGTGCGAGTACCGAAGACGCGTTCGGTGGTGAAGAAGCATGTCGGTCTCGAGTTGCCTCAGGTACGCCTCCTTCTCGACAGCGACGTCCACGAGCATCGCTTGGCCGGTCTGTTGATCCTGGTTGCTCGATTCGAAAAGGTCAGTCGCCCAAAATTTTTCGACGACGAGAGTCGCTCCCGCATCGCCGACTTCTATCTCAGCGCTGTCGAGGACGGGCGGGTGAACAATTGGGATCTCGTGGATTCGTCCGCCGGACAGATCCTCGGCGGCTGGCTGTACGACCGAGATCGCCGGCTGATCTTCGAGCTTTCCGATTCGGGTGACCTGTGGCGACGACGGGTGGCGCTGCTGACGACGTACGGATTCATCACTCGCGGCGACGGGTCGACCACGCTCGAGCTTGCCGCGCAGGTGCTGGGTGATCGACGAGACTTGACCCAGAAAGCGATGGGCTGGATGCTCCGCGAGGTGGGCAAGCGGGTGGACCGGGATTTGTTGACCGGTTTCCTCGCGAAGAATGCAGCAGACATGGGACGCACGGCACTGAGCTACGCGTGCGAACACCTGACCGCAGACGAGCGAGCGCACTTCCGGGCGGCCCGCTAGCGAAGTACCGCTCGGTAGGTTGTGGGACGATTCTCGGTATGCCCGCCACCCGTGTCGAGGCGTCTCGAATTGTGACGATCGGTTCACTGATCGCTGCCGGCGTCGCAGCTCTGTGTTATCTCGTGTACTCCGTTCGAGCCGTCGAACCCGTTGATTTTCTCGTCTACCGCTACGCTGCCCAGGCGTTCGCAGCGGGATCGAACATCTACGAGGGCAATCTGACCGGCCCGTTGATCGTCGACGAGGGTATGCCGTTCACCTACACCCCATTCGCGGTGATCTTCCTCTGGCCGACTGTCCTCTTCGACTGGTGGACTGCCTATCTGCTGTGGTCGGGATTGTGCATCGCGGCGTTGGTGTGGACGGTTGCGAGGTTCACTCCCGCTCGCGTCCCCAAGCGGCCGCTCGTCATGGCGGCATTGGTCCTGGCCGTGTCGGTGACCCCCATCGTCAGTGCGCACATCTCATTCGGCCAGGTGAACTTGGTGCTGATGGTGCTCGTACTGCTCGACGTGACTCGCCGAGAGGATTCGAGATTCGGCCGGTGGTTTCCGCGAGGACTGCTGATCGGCGTCGCGGCCGCGATCAAGCTGACTCCGGCTCTCTTCATCGTCTACTTCGTCGTCACGAAGCAGTGGCGACTCGCGATCTGGAGTTCGATCGGATTTGCCGCGGCGACCGCCGTCGCAGCAGTGGTGGACCCGGCCGTCAGCTGGACCTTCTGGTCGGACGTCGTCTGGAACCTCAGCGACCGGGTGGATTTGAGCGGGCAGGCGATCGCGAGTGCCGGCAACAGTTCGCTGCAGGGCGGACTTGCCGCGCTGGGCCCATGGACAGCGTCTCTGGCGATGCCGTCGACCGTGCTGTGCGCGGGGGTAGCGCTATGGATCGCCCGAGATGTCTATCGCGTCGGGCGAGCGGTCGATGCGGCGTTGGTGATCGGATTGAGCGCGCCGATTCTTTCGCCGATCAGCTGGATTCACCACTGGGTGTATCTCGTGCCTGCTGCCGTCACGGTTCTCTTTCGGCTTCGATCGCCGCTGCAGTTCGGTGCGGCCGCTCTGGGGTTGGCCATCGTCTACTGCGGGCCGAGTATGGGACAGCAGTTCATCGAGACGTCGCCGCTCCTGCTGCCGTTCGGGTTGCTCCTTCGTGAGGGCTTCCTGATCGTGACCCTGGTGCTGATTCTTGCGCTGTGGCGGTTGCCCACAACGGCGCCTGCGTGGGTTTCGCGGCGGGACTCGGAAGATGACTCGGGAGACTCCGAACATGACAAAGCCCCCGATTCCGCAGGGAATCAGGGGCCGTCATGCATCGAAGCAGGGTTCAGAACTCGATCTTCAGGTGATCGGTGATCGGCTTCGCCTGGCAACCGAGGATGTAGCCGTTCGCCACGTCCTCGGCGTCGAGGATTTCGGAGTTGTCCATCTGAACTTCGCCTTCGGTGACGGTGCAGGCACACGACCCGCACTCGCCTTCCTGGCAGGAGTACGGCACGTCGAGGCCCTTGGCGAGCATGATGTCGACGAGCGTCTGCTTGCGCGGCCAGACGAGGGTGTGGGTTTCACCGTCCAGTTCGACCTCGACGGTTGCGGCGTCGGCTGCTTCCTCGTCGGAGACCTCGGCTACCTCGACGTCACGGAACGGGTCACCCGCGAGTGAATTGAAGACCTCGGCGTGAACCTGCGTGCGGGGCATGCCGGCCTCTGCCAGTGCCTTGTGGACGGCGTCCATGAAGGGGCCCGGACCGCACATGAAGGCCTCGTACGCGACAAATGGCTTGGACAGTGTCGCCAACTGTGAGACGGCGGGGAGTCCCTGCACGGTTTCGATCCAGTGGACAACGGTGAGGCGGCCGGGGTGTTGCGCTGCCAATTCGCGAAGTTCGGCGCCGAAGATGACGGACTTCTCGTCGCGATTCGCGTAGATGAGCACGACGTTGCCGCTGCCCTGCGTGAGGGCGGACTTGAGGATCGAGATCACCGGAGTGATACCGCTGCCTGCACCGAAGAGCAGGAAGTCGTGATCGAGCGACTTGGGCGTGAAGACACCTGACGGCGGCAGCACTTCGATGGTGTCGCCGACCTGGAGCTTGTCGCACAACCAGTTGGAGCCGTAGCCGTCGACGGTTCGCTTGACGGTCACCTTGGGGGCGTCGTCGGTGAAGGGGGAACTGGCCAGCGAGTAGCAGCGTGCGACCGAGCCGGTCTGATCACTCGGGATGCGCAGGGTCAGGAATTGACCTGGCTTGTAGTCGAACTTGTCCTTCAGTTCTGCGGGAATCTCGAACACCAGCGACCGGGCGTCGGAAGTCTCTTCGATGACTCCGGACACGGTGAGTACCGCCGATCGCGAGCTGTGCGGTACCTCGACTGTCGTCATCGCGAAGCTAGTCCTCTCGTGAAGCTGGGTAAAGCGCAGGTCAGTGAAGTGCAACATCTAGAACGTGTTCTAGTTCAATGTTAGCAGTGATGAAAAGCTACTGGGGATCGTAGTCGCCGAGCAACACGTTCCCGATCAGCGGGAACCACGGCGGTCTGATCCAGCCGTCCTGGCAGTCCGGGGTGGCGTCGACCTGCCCGAACGGGCGGTTCGTGGGCGGCGTCCGGGCGGTTGAGCTGCCGAAGTCTGTGCACGGGCTGTTTGTCGGTACACAGTGGGAACCAGGTGAGACGCCGGTCACAAAGAATCGGCTCGAATCCCTCCCGCAGTCACATTCGTGCACATCCCTGAGGAGATACCGATGGCTATCGAGCTCAACCAGATCTGGGACTTTCCCATCAAGGAGTTCCACCCCTTCCCTCGCGCCCTGATGGGTGTGGGCGCTCACGACATCATCGGGGTGGAGGCCAAGAACCTCGGCTTCAAGCGCACCCTTCTGATGACGACCGGTCTGCGCGGTTCGGGCATCATCGAGGAACTCGTCGGCAAGATCGAGTACCAGGGTGTCGAGGTCGTGCTCTACGACAAGGTCGAGTCGAATCCCAAGGACTACAACGTCATGGAGGCCGCGGCTCTCTACCAGAAGGAGAAGTGCGACTCGATCATCTCGATCGGCGGTGGTTCGAGCCACGACGCCGCCAAGGGTGCTCGCGTCGTGATCGCACACGACGGTCGCAACATCAACGAGTTCGAGGGCTTCGCCAAGTCCACCAACAAGGAGAACCCGCCCCATATCGCCGTAGCCACCACGGCCGGAACGGGTTCCGAGACGTCGTGGGCGTACGTCATCACCGACACGTCGGACATGAACAACCCGCACAAGTGGGTGGGCTTCGACGAGGCGACCATCGTCACCCTGGCGATCGACGATCCGCTGCTCTACTACACCTGCCCTCAGCATTTCACCGCGTACTGCGGCTTCGACGTACTCGCGCACGGCAGTGAGCCTTTCGTGTCTCGTCTCGATTTCGCGCCTTCGCTCGGTAACGCGATCTACTCGGTCGAGTTGGTCGCGAAGAACCTGCGCGAGGCCGTCTTCGAGCCGCGCAACCTCAAGGCCCGCGAGGGAATGATGAACGCGCAGTACATTGCCGGGCAGGCCTTCAACTCCGGTGGCCTCGGCATCGTTCACTCGATCTCGCACGCGGTCAGTGCCTTCTTCGACAGCCACCACGGTCTGAACAACGCCATCGCGTTGCCGCGTGTGTGGGAGTACAACCTGCCTTCGCGCTACGAGCGCTACGCCCAGTTGGCCGGCGCACTCGGTGTCGACACTCGCAACCTCACCACGGTTCAGGCCGCAGATGCTGCCGTCGAGGCTGCCATCCGTCTGGCCAAGGACGTCGGTATCCCCGACAACTTCGGTCAGGTTCGCACCGACTCGTACGCGAAGAACCAGATGAACACCAAGAAGTACGAGGGCCGTGGTGATGTCATCAAGGGTGACGAGAAGACTGTGCGCGCCATCTCCGAGCACATTCAAGACGACTGGTGCACCCCGGGCAATCCCCGTGAGGTCACCGTGGAGTCGATGATCCCGGTTGTCGATCACGCGATCAACAAGTCGTACTTCTAGCAGGGCCTTCGGCCCCGTGCGCCTTTTTGGTAGCCCGCACTACCAAAAAGGCGCACAGGGGCTTGCCCCCCATGAAAGGTATTCCATGTCCGGTCGCAGTTTCTCCAGCGGAATCGAAGTGAAAGATGCTCTGCGAGAGCAGGACTACATTGCCGATGACGAGTTCGCGGTAGTCGTTCATCTGGCGACGGCGCTGGGGCGTCCGCTCCTGCTCGAAGGTCCGGCCGGTGTCGGCAAGACGGAACTGGCGAAGTCTCTGGCTGCGATCGGGGGCCGCAAACTGGTGCGATTGCAGTGCTACGAAGGGCTGGACGACAATCGCGCCCTGTACGAATGGGACTACGCGAAGCAACTCCTGCACGTGCAGATGCTCCGCGACCGGATCAGCGATCAGGTTTCCGAATTCGACAGCGTCGCCGAAGCGTCCAAGTTTCTGGCCGATCAGGATTTCGGTTTGTACTCCGAGAACTTCCTGTCCGTACGACCGCTGCTCGAAGCAATCCTCTCACCCGATCCGGTAGTGCTTCTGGTCGACGAGGTAGACCGCACCGAGGAGTCGATGGAAGCACTGCTCCTCGAGATTCTCGCCGAACAGCAGATCACCATTCCCGAGGTCGGTACGTTCGTTGCCCGCTCGCAGCCCTGGGTCATCCTGACGTCCAACGACACCCGCGAGCTCTCACCCGCACTCAAGCGTCGTTGTCTGCATTACCATCTCGGCTATCCGACATCGGAGCGTGAACGCGAGATCGTCACGGCCCGAGCGCCGGAGGTGGATTCGGCTACGGCCACCGAGGTTGTCGAATTGGCTCGCATCTTGCGTGATCTCCCGCTGCGCAAGAGCCCGTCCATCTCGGAGGTCATCGACGCGGCCAGAGCGGCAACAGTGCTCGCGGCCGGCGGATTCGACACCGCTTCCGACGCCAAGGTGCGCGACATCCTGCTCACGGCGTTGCTCAAGTACTCGTCCGATGTGACGCTGGCCAAGGAACGATTCGACGGAAAGCGTCTCGAATCACCGTCGCGTGACGGCGGCGAGCCGATCGAGCGGTCCACGGTGGCAAGCAAACCCGCCAACACGACGACGGCCGTGTTCCGGGGCACGGGTGGACGTGACCCTCATCAACAGGGAATCCGCGGCGGCAGCGGAATCCGTTCGACGCGATGACGACGCTCGGTGGCCTTGCCGTGTGGCAACCGTCGTTTGTTCTCGACGTGGTGTCCGCGAGTTTCGGCCGATTGCTGAGGGCGGCCGGAGTTTCCGCGTCACCGGCCGAGGTCATCGAGGTTCGGCGTGTTCTCGCGATGGTCGGCGCTTCGGATCGTGAGACGTTGCGAGCATGTCTTCGGGCAGTGTGCGCCAAGTACTCTCACGAGCAGGCCGGTTTCGATCGGGCGTTCGACGCGCTGTTCCGGCCGGCCGCAGGCAAAGCGCACGGCGAGCGGATGGGTTCGCGCGCCGAGGTGGCGGACGGTCTACCTACCGCGCTGGGGATCGACGAGGATCAAGAAGTTGGTCGGTACGCCGAGTACAACGAGCGTGCGGCCGAGGTCGGCGACTACTTCGACACTCCGGAAGCGGAGAAGGGCTTCAACCCGCACAAGGACGACGACGATGTGTCGATGACGTCGAGCGATGCCGAACTGTCGGTCGATACCGGTTCGGAGACCGGTCGACGCGGAGTCAGTTACACGGTCGACGTGGACCGTGCAGCATCGGCGGTGGCCGGTGACCTGAGCACCAGTGTTGCTGCAGCAGTGGTCGGCTCGCTGTCCTGGGACGATCCGACGTCGATCCTCGCCTGGTTGGATGCCTACGACCCGAGCAAAGCGTATGCAGATGTCTCCGACGACGGGCCGTTGACGCAAGCACAATTGAACCGGCTCGTCGAGGCGGTCGAAGCGTTCGTGCAAGCACTCTCGGCAGCTGCACTCGCCGAAACCGCTCCCGATGCGCCCGACAGTGAATCTGCAGCGGGCGCAACGCACAACGACATCGAACTCGCGTGCCACGAAGTGCTTCGGCGGATGAGAGGACCGTCCAGACCTCGGCCCCGTGAGCGCTCTCGTGGGCATCTCGACATGCGGCGCACGGTGCGTTCGAGTCTGCGCACCGACGGAATTCCCTTCCATCTGGTCGTGAAAGCTCCTCGCCCCGATCGTGTTCGACTACTTCTCATCGCCGACGTGTCGCTGTCCGTGCGCCCCATCACCGCGTTCACTCTGCGCTTGGCTCAGGCAATGCATCGCCGAGCAGATCGTTGTGAAGTCCTCGCCTTCGTCGATCGTCCGGTCGACGTGACCGACACCCTTCTCGCCAGTAGTGGTGACGGCGCACTGGCCGCGGTACTCGCGCACCCGGTTCTGGATCTGGAAGCCAGCAGCGATTACGGGCGGGTGCTCACAGAATTGTTGGACGAGCACGGAAACACCTTGAACTCACGGACGTCTGTCATCATCGTGGGCGACGGTCGGTGCAACGGGTTGCCCCCGCAGGCGGACAAGCTCGAGGAACTCCGCCGAAAGGTCCACCGTCTGGCCTGGATCACGCCTGAACCACAGCGTTACTGGAACCAGGCATCGTGCGCGATGCCGGAGTATTCGGAGATCTGCGACGAGGTTGTTGTTGCCCGAGATGCCGCGCAACTGATGGCAAAGGCCGCCGAGCTGGGGCACGCACTTCGCTGATGTCAGTGCACTTCACCGATGTCACTGCGCGATCTGTCGTGAACTAGTTTGATCTCATGTCCGAAATCAGGGGATCGATCTGGCGACCGATCGCGGCGCTGACAGTGCTCGGCGCCGTGTGTGGGGTTGTGGCGCTCGGCGTGTTTCAGTGGTGGTGGAAGTCGTTGGCGTCACCGCACATTCTCACCGGAGGATCCTATCGGGAGCCGTTTTCCGAACCGACATACACCGGACCCATATTCATGGACCTCTTTCCGGCAGAACCTGCCCCGTGGTTGTACTCGGGACTGGTCCTCGGACCGACTGTGGTCGGCTTGCTCGCCGGGATCGTGTTCGTGGTCTTCGTCCGGTGTAATCGTGCGCAGAACCGCGCGAGTACACCGGACGAATCATCAGAGCGCTAGCAACGCGCGCGAGCGCAGGCGGGGGTCTGCCAACGGACGTAGCGCCAAGCGCAGCAGGACCAAGACGTTGTCGTCGCCGGCAATCCTGTTGACTTTCAACGTATTGCACTCGACACACTGGTGAACGAGCATCCATTCACCGTCTTGACGGACCGACAGGCACAGCGCCGCCATGGCACCTCGGCACTGTTGTGCTCGGTCGCCCGGAACGCGACCGTCCACGTGGCGGCTGGCCAGACAGTTCGGGCAGTGGTTCCGATGAGCGGTACCCGGCGCCGCAGTGGAGATGTCCAAACGGCATGTGAGACAACGGAAGCTCGATCCTTGTTCTCCGCCGATTCCGTGCAGTACGTGCTTGGCCCGTTGCGGTGCCCGCCGCGCGCGGGTGCTGGGATTCCTACGTGGCATCTGATTCCCCCTCACAAGTCGCCGAAGGCTTCGAGCGGGAAGGGCGGTTGCGCGAGCGGTCGCACTGCCATTCTCATCAACAACAACTGGTTGTCGTCTCGGCTGACGGGGTTGGAGGTGAGCTCGAGGCACTGTGCGCAGCGGTGGATGATCATCCAATCGCCACTGCGCAGTACTGCGATCGAAATGGGAGCCATCCGCATTCCGCAGTCCGACGGTCCACCTTCCACCTGGTCGAACAGGTGTCGGGAATGCAGGCAACTGGGGCAGTGGTTTCGGCGATCACCATCGGGGCCGTACGTCATGACTGTGAGTCCGCACTGAATGCACGAGAAGGTGTCGGTTTTCGAGATGGAATTGTGTGATTGAGGCACTGGAGAACTCCTAGCTGAGTGAACAAAGCAGTAGGAGCAGGCCGAGGGGGCCTCGCGGCTGTCAGTCCGACGTTTCGAGGATCAGCATGTGACCCTCGAGGTTGCCGGCAGTGCAGGGGCGGGAGGCGCGCTCGGCGCGGGCTGGGTCATAAACACCTTCTGAATCGGTTCTACGGGCCACTCTGGCCGCAACCGAAAGTACAGCGGGACCTTCTCGCCGCGCCATTCATTTTCCCGAGACGCCTTACCTGCCCGAACGGGTAGGTAAGCGCCTCTCCTTCGGTGGGTGTGCCCCGACTGCTGTCCGCGTAGGCTCGGGTCCAGCGATTGTAAGGTGGATCACACCAGTTTGTGCACGTGGGAGTTGATGCGCTGAGAGCGACGGATGCGAAATCCCGACCGGAGATCTCAGAGCAGCGAGAGGAGAGTGGGGTCGTGTCCGTGGCATACCCGGATGCTGTGAACCACGGTGTTCATCGCCGCGGCACTGCTGCTCGACTGGTCAAATTTCACGCCCCCGAGATCGTCTTCGGTATCGGTTCCCTGGTCGAGGCAGCACACGCGACTCTGAGGTTCGGCGGGTTCCGGCCATTCCTGGTCACCGATCCCGGTCTGATCGACGCGGGGTGGGTCAGCGAACTCGAAGACCATCTCACGGAGCAGGGATTGACGGCGACGGTGTGGTCAGGGCTGACGCCCAATCCCAAGGACTTCGAGATCGCGGCCGGTTTCGAGGTGTACCAGGAAGGCGAGTGTGACGTCATCATCGCGCTCGGCGGCGGTTCGGTCATCGACGCGGCTAAAGGTGTAGCCGTCCTCGCTGCCAACGGTGGCAACATACTCGACTACGAGGGGGTAGATCAGGCGACCAAACCGATCCCGCCGTTGGTGATGGTTCCCACCACGTCCGGCACGGGCGCGGACGTGTCGCAGTTCTGCATCGTCACGGACACGACCCGCGGCACCAAGATCACCATCATCGGCCGGGCGCTGGTGCCAGATGTGACGGTCATCGATCCGCGGTTGCTCACGACGATGCCCGAGTGGCTCAATGCAGCAACAGGATTGGACGCATTGACGCACGGAATCGAAGCCTTCGTCTCACTGGCGCACAATCCGTTGACCGATCATCACGCGCTCCGCGCGGTCGGCCTCGTGACCGAGAACCTGGTGCACACGATCCAGGACCCGATGGAGATGGAAGCTCGATCGGTGATGGCGCAGGCGAGCCTCGAGGCCGGGTTGGCGTTCACCAACGCGATACTCGGAGCCGCGCACGCCATGAGCCATCAGGTGGGCGGCATGCTCGACCTTCCGCACGGCGTCATCAACGGAATTCTCTTGCCCCACGTCATCCGGTTCAATTCCACCACGGACGCCGCCCCCTTTGTCGCCATCGCTGCGGCACTGAGTCTTCCCGAGCAACGCGGCACCCCGGAGGAAGCAGCGCTGGCGGTGGCCGACCGGGTCGAGCGTCTCGCCCGGGAGGTCGGTGTGCCGAAGGGGCTGGGGGAGTTGGGTGTTCGCGAGGAAGACCTGAGTAGGCTCGCCAGCTTCGCGTTGCTCGACGCCTGCATGTCCACCAATCCCAGGGAAGCGACGCAGGAACAGATGGTGGCGTTGTTCCGAGGTGCCTTGTGAAGATGGACGCTGTGAAGAGGGACGCTGTGAATTGGTGCAGGCGATGACCGCGGACCTGTCCCGGCTCACCGGATTACGATCGGGTAAGAGTTCGTTCTACCCGCAGTATCGCGGTGCGGCCGAGCGCCTCGAACGCGTCGTGCATGCCTTGGAGTTGATCTCGCGGGCTTTGGTGCGCACCGTCGAGGGGCCGGAAACCCTCGTCTGCGCGGTCGCGGAAGCTGCCCGTGCGCATCTGAGTGCCAACTGGATAGTCTTCGCCTTGGCTGACGGAACTTTGCCCGACGCCGGACCACGGCGACTGGTTCTCGGCCCGGACGCCACCCCTTTTCTGGTCGACAATGTGGAGGGGCCGCCACTTCCGGAGGATGTCGTCGAATGCCTCGACGACATCCGGTACGGAAGAATCGAATCCAACTCGGTGATCGACGCGCACTACGCGTTTGTGCCGATCGTGCTCGGTGGCGGCGTGGTAGGTGCCTTTGCAGCCTGGACGCCGGCCAACCGAACCCTCGACACGACGGACGGAGCCGTGCTCAGCATTCTGGCCAGCCAGACTGCTGTGGCTCTGCAGAATTCGGCGCTCTATCAGCGCGGACAACTACTGCTCGAGCGTGCCGAAGATGCGTATGCGGAGGCCAATCGTACTGCAGCCGACCTTGCGGTGCGCAACAGCGAATTGGAGTCCACTCAGCGTCAACTCGGAGTGGCGCACCGGCACCAAGTGGTCGACGACGAACGTCACCGGATCGCCCGCGAACTGCACGACAGTGTGACACAGGCGGTGTTGTCGGCCGGCATGCAGATCGAGGTCTGCCGGAGTGACATCCCGGAGGCTGAACGCAGTGAAAGACTGGACTTGGCAAAGGATTTGACCAGGAGGGCGGTCGAGCAGCTTCGTTCGGCGATCTACGCGCTCAATCATTCGTCGGACGCGGACCGGACGTCGTTGCCCGAGATGCTCGAGCAGCTCGGCGTGGTTCACATGCCGGACGAGTTGGCGGTGAGCGTTCGCGTCGGCGGTACCCCGACCGAACTTCCGGGCGATGCCGAACACGCTCTTCTCCGGATCGCTGGGGAAGCTCTTTTCAATGCAGCGGTCCATGCTCACGCGAATCGGGCGGTGCTACGTCTGACCTATCGGGCGGACTCCGTGTTGCTGTCGGTCTCCGACGACGGTGACGGCGACCCTGCGCGAATGCGTCTGATCCTCAAACTCGCAGCCACCAACGACGTCGACGGCCGCCATCGCGGTCTCGCGAACATGCAGGCGCGAACACTCGAGTTGGGTGGTGCGCTCGAAGTACGGCGCGCGCGGATCGGTGGGATTCAGATTCTCGTGCGACTACCACTGCCGTTCGACTCGGGCATGGAAAACCTTTGCTGCACCACTGAAATCGAGAGCGAGGAATCATGACCACTGCGCGTCCCGTCATCACCCGCGGAGCATCGCCGGTTCAGGGATTGGTTCGAATCGTCCTGGTCGACGACCATGCAATTCTGCGGCAAGGGCTCCGCTCGGTTCTCGAGCGCGAAAGCGATCTCGAGATCGTGGGGGAGGCGTCGTCCCTCGCCGAGGCACTCGCCGTGGTCGACAAGGTCGGCCCGGACATCGTCCTGATGGATCTCAAACTCTCCGCCAGTTCCGACTACGAGGGACTGACCCTGTGTGGCCAGCTGTCCTCGGCGCATCCCGGTCTCGGACTGTTGGTTCTCACCACGTTTCTCGACGATCAACTGGTGGTGCGAGCGGTGCACGCGGGTGCTCGCGGCTATGTCGTCAAAGACGTCGACACCACCGAATTGGTGCGTGCGATCAGGGCGGTCTCGCGGGGTGAGAGTGCGTTCGATTCGCGCAGCGCGTCAGCTGTCGTGCGATCGCTCAACGGGCAGTCGTCGTCGAAAGAACGATTGACCGATCGCGAACTCGAAGTGCTCAGACTCCTCGCAAACGGCTTGTCCAACATCAAGATCGGTGAGAGATTGTTCATCTCACCGACCACCGTCAAGTTTCACGTCAGCAACATCATGCGCAAACTCGAGGTGAGCCGTCGAGCAGAGGCCGTCTACGCCGCGAGTAAGCAAGGTCTGATCTAGCTCCGCTCGGAGACCGTCCAGGCGCGCAGCGCTTGATGCTGTACGAGGAGCACGCTCGAACGAGTTGTGCGCAGAGTCGACGCGGTCATCTCGGCAGTCAGACCCACTGCGATTCGTAGTACCAGAACCTCACGTTGGTCGTCGGTCAGGCGACGCGGGCGTTTGAATTGTCCGTCGATGTTGCGTGACTGGGGAATTGACGCAATTCGTCGAGAGGCCAACTCGTACGCGAAGGTCTCGATGCGTGTGTCGGCCGAGATCGTGTCGGACATTCGTGTGACGACGTCCAGGGTGCATTGGTGGGCGAGATCGTCGGCGAACGTCGCGACGGGCGTCCCGAGGAGTCTGGCGCGATAGTAGAGAACGACGCGAGGGTGCAACCGGGCCAGTAGTTTCGACAGTGCATGGTGATCACCGGCGAATGCCTCGGCGGCGGTGCGATTCAGGGAAATCGATCGTTCACAGGTTTCGGGTGAAGCGGTACGCGCGAAGGGTGGAGTCGGTGAAGTGTTCGCGCCCCTGATCGACAGCTTCATCAGCAACTCCTCGATTACACCGCACCTGACCATGCTGGAACGAGAATTGAGGTACCCCGCCGAAATTGCGGGTAAACCTGAAGTTACCTGCCAGGTGTCCGGTCTTTTCGCCGGGAGCGCCAGTCCGCGAGCATTCGCGGCATTTCCGCGGCCATGAAGTCGAAGAAGTCGCGCAGATCTGCCATTCGATCGCCGGCTGTGGTTCCTTCACCGAGGAATCGTATGCCCTCGTCCGCAACTGCCGAGACCTGGTAGAGCGAGGACTGTTTCGTGACAAACGCGTCGGCCCACATGTCGACGCTGACGCAGTAGTGCTGACGCCGCGATCCGGGGACGGCCACACGCTCGATCAATCCGACTTGCTGGAGGTATCTGACGGCTCCGGAAATGGCGGCGGGGCTCACTCCCAACCGAGATCCGAGATCTCCTGGCGTGGACGAGGGTGTCTCGCTGGTCATCAACGCGGCCCAGACGCGGGCGGGCATCGGCGGAAAACCCATGTCGCTCAGTACGAGTGAGAGTCGCTCGACATAGTGTCGGCTCTCGTCCGGTGCAACGGTGTGGCTGGTGTCGGTCATCGGAACCCTTCGATCTTTCCGTCTTTTCTATCTTCACACATTTGTGAAATCGGCGTACGGTCAAATTCATGGGTGCGGCAATTTCAGTGAAAAGCCTCGTCAAGACCTTCGGTACCACCCGCGCGCTGGACGGCCTCGACCTCGACGTCTCGACGGGTGAAGTGCACGGATTCCTGGGGCCGAACGGTTCCGGAAAGTCCACCACTATTCGGGTGCTCCTCGGCCTGCTCCGCTCGGACTCCGGAGACGCAACCGTTCTCGGCGGCGATCCGTGGCGAGACGCTGTTACTTTGCATCGACGTCTCGCCTATGTGCCTGGCGACGTGAATCTGTGGCCCAACCTCACCGGCGGTGAGGCTATCGATCTGTTGGCGGGCCTGCGCGGTGGCCTGGACCGAAAACGCCGCAGCGAGTTGCTCGATCGCTTCGAATTGGACCCGACCAAGAAGGCGCGCACGTACTCGAAAGGTAACCGGCAGAAGGTTGCACTCGTGGCCGCGTTCTCGTCCGACGTCGACCTTTACGTCCTCGACGAACCCACATCGGGGCTCGACCCGTTGATGGAGGCGGTATTCCAGGACTGCGTCGAGGAGGTGGCTCACGCCGGAAAGACGGTACTGCTGTCGAGCCATATCCTCGCCGAGGTCGAAGCGCTGTGCGATCGTGTGAGCATCATCCGCGACGGGCGGACGGTGGAAGAGGGAACACTGTCCGAACTCAGGCATCTCACGCGCACGTCCGTCGCGGCGGAGACGCAGCGTCCGATCGGTGGACTCGACGGACTGGGCGGTGTCCACGACGCCGTGATCGACGGTAACCACGTCACCTGCGAAGTCGACAGCGCGCAACTCGGACCACTCATGACGTACTTGGTCGGATTCGGAATCGTGGCGCTCACTTCCACTCCGCCGACTCTCGAAGAACTTTTCTTGCGGCACTACGGTGACGAACGGGCCAGGGAGACTTCGGTACACCTGCGAGCCGAGACCGGAGTACGGCCGTGACCGTTGTTGTCGAGGCCGCTTCACCGGTACCGGCCTCGGCAAGTCAATTCACCGGCACACGCCGACTGGTTCGGCTGGCTTTGCGGCGGGACCGAATTCAGCTCTCCGTGTGGGTTATCTCCATCGTCTTGTTCATGCTGCTGGTTGTCGCCAGTGTGACCGGGCTGTACTCGACACCCGAGGAATTACGAAACATCGCAGTCAGTTCCGCGGTATCGCCGGTCGCGCTGGCGACCAACGGGATCGTGTCCGGTGATTCGCAGGGCGCGATAGTCGCCAGTCAGTCGGTGCTCGTGTTCGCGTTGGTGGCCGCATTGATGAGCACCCTTGCGGTGGTTCGCCATACGCGACAGAACGAGGAGACCGGCCGAGCCGAGATGATCGGTGCAGCGGTGGTAGGTCGACGAGCGCTCCTGACCTCCGCACTGATCGTAACGGTCGGTGCGAACGTCGTTCTTGCACTGGGAATTGCACTGGGATCGATCGCCGTCGGTTTGCCTGTCGTCGGTTCGTTCGCGTTGGGCGCCTCGATAGGTGGGACCGGAATCGCGTTTGCCGGAGTGGCAGCCGTGACGGCGCAGATCACCGACGGTGCTCGTACGGCCAACGGCCTGGCGGGTGCCGCGATCGGCGTTGCGTTCATGCTGCGCGCGATCGGCGACGTGAACAGTACGGTCGTCGACGACGGAACTCGCGTGGTCAGTGGCTGGTTGTCGTGGCTCTCGCCGATCGGATGGGCACAACAGATCAGACCTTTCGACGACGACGCCTGGTGGATCCTTTTGTTGCTGCTCGGATTTGCGGCTGTGCACGTGGTGGTGGCTTTTGTTCTCATCGGCCATCGCGATCAGGGAGCGGGGCTCGTACAGCCCCGTCCCGGCCCGCCAGTCGCGGCATCGTGGCTACCGTCGGCCTGGGGCCTGGCGTGGCGCATGCAGCGAATGACGATGTTCTGGTGGATCTTTGCCGTTGTCGTTCTCGGGTTCGCCTACGGCGCTGTGGGCAACGAGATCGACGCGATGGTGGGATCGTCGCAGCAGACTGCGGAGATGTTCGAGAAACTTGGCGGCGGCGGATCGGATCTGGTGGATTCCTACTTGGCCACTGCTCTGGGGCTCACGTCGATAGTCATCGCGGCGTATTCGGTCCAGAGTCTTCTCCGGATGCGGGGCGAGGAAACATCGGGACGGCTCGAACCGTTGCTGGCAACGTCTTTGTCGCGGTGGAAGTGGATGCTTTCCCACCTGGGTGTGGTTGTGGGCGGCGTGATCCTCGCGCACGTCTTGATGGGTGCCTTCACCGGTTTTGCCTTCGGGCTCGTCACGGACGACATCGGCGGCAACACACTTCGTATGACTGGCGCCGCGTTGGCCTATCTGCCTGCGGTGCTCGTAGTCGTGGGGTTGGTGTCGTTGGCTTTCGGACTGTTTCCGACGTACGCGTCGGCGCTCTCCTGGGGAATCTTGGCGGCATGCATCGTGCTCGGGCAACTCGGCACGTTGCTGAAGCTTCCGCAGGTAGTGCTGGATCTGTCGCCCTTCACCCACGTGCCGGGTGCCCCTGCCGAGCCGGTAACAGTTCTGCCACTGCTGGCAATGATCGTTGTGGCAGTAGCGCTTTCGACAGCATCGCTTGTTGCGTTCCGTGCTCGCGACCTCCAGGTGTAGGAGAGCTGAACTCAACTAAGAATTCGACGAAGCTGGCGAGCCCGAGCAGCAAGTCGTCCGGTCGAGTCGAATAGTTCGGATTCGTCAACACAGAGAGTGTCCGTCGCCCAGGCAGTCCCGTGGCGTAGGCGATACCACGGTGACAGCGTTCGGGGATCTGCCGTGAGGTGCTCCGGTGTGAAATGCGCGGTGAACTCGATGGTCGGTATGGCCACGGGCATCGTCAGTGTCGCGAACAGTCCGGGCGGAAGCGCGTCGAGAAGGACCGCGGCACGCTCTTGGGCCGTGAAATCGAGGTCTGTGAGCAGGCGGATCCAAACGTCGAATTCAGGGGAGTCGCCACCGGCGAACGGCCTCGCGGAATTGATCGGCCGGATGTCGAGGTGCTGGGCGAACGGCACAAAATCCACCGGAATCTCCAGCGGCGGCAGGGTTGACGGGTCGGCCGGAGCCGGTTCGGCGACAGGGGCGGACATTGTTGTAGCTCCTATGTCGCGGGCCAACCGAACGAGAGCGGATCCCGAACCGGTCAGCGTGACGTGGCAACTGACGGTCCGCCCGCCCCGCATCTCGCCGACAGTCAACTCGGCCGGCCCAGGAGGAACGGGGCGGTCCAGGTGCGCCGTAACTGCCAGCGGTTCGGCTCCGGACGCGTCGGCCGCCACTCGCAGCATCCGTGCAATTGCGAGTCCGCCCTGGATGCCGTCGAAACTCCGCCAACTGGAGTCGAATTCGGTGTGATGACGCGCTGCGTCGGTCGACGGCGCGGCCGCCACTGATGCCTGACTAGTAATTGCCATAGTCAGCACCCTAGATGCTGACTATGGCCGTGGCAAGCTAGGGTCTATTCGGGAGTGCTGGACGACCCACCGAAGAGCATGTAGATGAGGATCTGAAGAATGCCGAGAGGATTGATCTCGCCGAGGCTGCTCATGTGTGAGGAACTCCTGATTGCAGGGATGGGTATTGTTGCGTCGCAACGTCACTGAAAGTACGGCAATTCGGACAGTGTGGTGCGAAATTTACCGATAATTCACTGTCCGAGAGTCGAGCGGCAGTGCAGGTAGGCGTCAGTGACCACGTCGAGAACGCGATTGCCGTGTGCATCGACCAATTTCGCTGTGATGGTCACCAATCCTCGCGCGCGATTGTCGAACACGACGTTGTCGACGGTGACCTTTCCGCTCAGGGTGTCACCGGGGCGAAGCGGACGGAGGAAGCTCACGTCGCGCATGGTTTTCCCGGCGATCACGTTCCACTGGTCGTAGAGACTGGCGGCCACCAACTTCTGGCAGATCGACAGGGTGTGCAGCCCGCTGGCGATCAACCCGCCGAAGACGCCGGACTCGGCGGCTTCCTTGTCGATGTGAAACCACTGGGGATCCCACTGAGTTGCGAACTCGACGATTTCCTCTTCGGTCACCGAATACGAACCCAATGGGATCACTTGGCCGATCTCGAGATCCTCGGCGAACACTGCGCGTTTGTGAAGGGCGGCCGAATCGTTCATGGTTGTGAAAATCTCCTGCGTGTTCCGGGTGTACTCGGAACATACTCTCGCAGTGTGTTCGAGTCGGTCTCCGGTGTCGTCGGGCAATGCAGGGTCACTAGAATCGCCACATGGTCGACGACGCGAAAATCGAGCCGAGGGCGCTGGTAGGAAAGTGGCACTTCGAGCGGGACATCGTCGACCGCCTTTCTGGTTCCACCAAGCATGTATTCGGCGAGACCACTATCTCCGACGCCGGTGACGGTCTGATGCGCTGGTACGA
>NZ_LVCT01000652.1:0-1703 GCF_001647205.1 Rhodococcus sp. EPR-134 | reverse complement strand
ACGGCAGAGAGTTCCACGACTGGGCGCCGGGGGAGGAAGTCGAGCACCTGTGCGGTGCGGATACCTACCGCGGGCGAATCGACGTCACTGCCGGAGATCGATCGACCTGGACTGTCGTCTGGACCGTGACGGGGCCGAGCAAGGACTACACGATGACCACGCATCTCACCCGGCCCTGATCACATCGCTCGCCAGTTACTCGACGCCGATCGTCACCTCGGTGGACTTCACGAATACCGTTGCGGCTTGGCCTGGTTCAAGATCGAGATCCAGTGCGGCATCGCGGGTGATCGACGAGGTCACAATCTGATTCCCGCCGTCCAACTTCACCTTGACCGTCGCCATGACGGTGCCGAGGTTGACCTCGGTTATGGTGCCGGTGAGTTGATTTCGTGTGGACAGTCGCATCGCTGAACTCCTGTGCTCTCGGGTGGGTGTTCTTCGACCATAATGCGATGGTCGCGTATCTACCCAGCGATTCCGCAGGTGCGGACATGCGGGCGCCGCCGGTGCGCGAATATTGTCGGGCGGTGGAGGTAGATTCCGGTCATGACTGAACCCGTGAAAGGCCCGGCGTCGTATTTTCCGTCGATCGAGAAGAAGTACGGTCGGCCGATCGGTGAATGGCAAGAGCTGATCAGAAGCTCAGACCTCACGAAGCACATGGAATTGGTCAACTGGTTGAAGTCGGAGCACGGTATGGGTCATGGGCACGCGAATGCGCTTGTCGCCCATACGCTGAAAGAAGGGTAGTTCTTTTCAGGCGGCCGATGCGTCCAGCACCAACCAGCCGCCGTGATGCTCGAATACCTCGAACGGCACACGGCTCTGCCGGCCGACCGCACGCAGTGACTCGAGATCGAAAGTGCGGATGTGGCCGTGGCACGCGGTGGCTTCGTCTTCGAAGGGGACGGCAAGGACGACCCGTTGACGCGCGATCCGGAGTGCTTGCGCGATCACGGCCTCGCCGACTGCGTCGTCGACGTGTTCGAGGAGATGAATCGCGGTGACGGTGTCGGCGCTGTTGTCCGGTGCCGGTACTTCACCCGCGTCGCAGATCACCGTGTCGATCGTGATGCCGAGTTCGGGGGCAACCGCGTCGAGCAGGATCATCGTTCCGGGCAGGATGTCCGTGGCGGTCACTTCCATTCCGGCGCGCGCGAGCCGCAGGGGCAGGAAACCGAAGCAGGAACCCAGATCGAGCACGGAACCGCGGACCAGCTCTTCGGCTTTGTCGTGAATCGGCGCGAAATCTGCAGTGCCGTCCATTAGTTCGGCAAGTGAGTTCCGGTAGTAGGTGGTCCAGGATTCGAGAGCGCCGTCCACGGTGGAGCGAACCAGGCCGACCATCGTCAACTCGAATTCGTCCTGACCGAACTCCGCGTCCTGGATCGACGAGGTGACTCCGGCGACGAGTCGCTCACTCAGATCGGCGGGAGTGAGGGAGTGCCTGACGTGGAGGCGACCGCCTCGGCGATCGAGCGAGATCGGACCGGACTCGACGCGTTCGACGGTGACATGTCCGAACGACCACAAGCCCGGCGTCGACGGCGCCAGGGAATCCAGGACGGGTTCGTTCGTGATGGTGGACATGATCGCCTTTCTCAGGTGGTGATGCTTTCTCAGGTGCTGATACCGGTCCGCAGGGACTGCGTACCTGTTTTCAAGAGTTCCGGTAGCTCGAGTGAATCGTCGGTGAGCCA
>NZ_LVCT01000651.1:0-11238 GCF_001647205.1 Rhodococcus sp. EPR-134 | reverse complement strand
CCACCTGCCGCCAACCTTCGTACATCACCACAGAGTATGCCTGAAGCGTCGGAACTTCGAGGATCAATTCCATCCGTTTGCGATGTACCGCAGTCTCTTCCGGTGGGAAGGTGTTGAACGTCAACAATGCGGATTCGAGTGCGTCGACCAACGGAATATCAGCGGGCAGTGAATCCAGGTGCTCGCGCATCTCGTCGAGATGTCCGTCGAAGTCTCCCCAGGGGACGGCGTTCTTGGACGGGAAGTAGCGAAAGAAGGTCCGACGCGCGATGCCGGCGGCGTCGGCTATCTGGTCGACGCTCACCTCGTTGAAGCCGACTGTCGAAAACAGTTCGATCCCGATCGTGCTGATTCCCTCCTTCGTTGTGGAGGGGCGACGACCTATCCGAGCGGACGGTTTCTTGCGGCTACGCATACTTTTTTCGCTCCATGTGTGTCATTCTGCACTCGATGCCATTACAGTGGTGAACCGAGTCACAGTGAAGTCCCACTAGTGACCACCAACTCCCAGGTTGGAAGTCTGATCTACAGACTTCCAGACGGAGTGCGACCGCAGGAGGAATCCATGTCAGATCGTGACAACAAGGCGCTCGAGAACGACCTCGTCGAGGAGTCCCTCGTGGAGGAAGTTTCCATCGACGGCATGTGCGGCGTGTACTGACCGTGTCTGCTTTGGATCTCGATGCGGGGTGGAAACTCCACCCGCAGGTAGCGCTTCGCCCCGAACCTTTCGGGGCGTTGCTCTACCACTTCGGAACACGCAAGCTGTCGTTCCTGAAGAACACGACCATCGTTGCGGTGGTCAAGGCGTTGCCAGACCATCCTGATGTCCGGTCCGCACTACGTGCGCAAGGCATCGAAGATGACGCGGCTCCCCAATATGCCCGCGCGCTGAGCACTCTCGCCGACTCGCACATGATCGTGCCTGTCTGAGCCAGACGCTCGCCCCCACGTGCGGAACAGCCCTTCCGCACGTTCGCCCGCTTCATTTCTTCGCGAGGACACAGCCATGACCTCAGTTCTTGAACAGCCCTCCCCGCCCGCCAAGGTGGGTCGCCTCGTCGATCAGTTCGAACTCGGACTCGACGCCCCCATCTGCCTGACGTGGGAACTCACCTACGCCTGCAACCTGTCCTGCGTGCACTGCCTTTCGTCGTCGGGTCGTCGTGACCCCAACGAGCTGAGCACCGAACAGTGCAAGTCCATCATCGACGAGCTGCAGCGTATGCAGGTTTTCTACGTCAACATCGGTGGCGGCGAGCCGACGGTACGCTCCGACTTCTGGGAGCTCGTCGACTACGCGACCGACCACCAGGTTGGTGTGAAGTTCTCCACCAACGGCGTGAAGATCGACAAGAAGGTCGCGGCGCGCCTCGCAGCCAGTGACTACGTCGACGTGCAGATTTCCATCGACGGTGCCACCGCTGAGGTCAATGACGCTGTGCGCGGGCCTGGTTCGTTCGCGATGGCCGAGCGCGCTCTCGCGAACCTGAAGGAAGCCGGCTTCAAGGACGCCAAGATTTCGGTAGTCGTCACGCGGCACAACGTCAGTCAGCTCGACGAGTTCAAGGCTCTCGCGGACAAGTACGACGCGACCCTGCGCATCACTCGACTGCGTCCTTCGGGCCGCGGCGCCGACGTGTGGGACGACCTGCACCCGCGTCCGGAGCAGCAGCGTGAGCTCTACAACTGGCTGGTCGCCAATGGCGAAGGCGTCCTGACGGGCGACTCGTTCTTCCACCTCTCCGCCTTCGGCGATGCACTGCCCGGTCTCAATCTCTGTGGCGCGGGCCGCGTCGTGTGCCTGATCGACCCGGTCGGTGACGTGTACGCATGCCCCTTCGCGATTCACGAGCAGTTCCTCGCCGGAAACATCGTGAAAGACGGTGGATTCCAGGAAGTCTGGCAGCACTCGGACCTGTTCGAGGAGCTGCGATCGCCCCAAACCGGTGGCGCCTGCAGCAAGTGCAACCACTACGACTCCTGCCGCGGCGGCTGCATGGCGGCCAAGTTCTTCACCGGACTGCCGATGGACGGACCTGACCCCGAGTGCGTCATCGGCAACGGTGAAATGGCACTGGCGTCGGCGGGAGAGGTCCCGAAGTCCAGTGTCGACCACTCCCGTTCCGGTCAACGTAAGACCCCACGTGCATCGGTGCCACTGACACTGATGATGCGTCCGCCCGCCAAGATTTGTGACGAAAACCCGCTTGCGGGAATGCAGTAACTACTGCGCGATACCGACAGTGCGGCGAAAGCTGCACCCCAGAGAGGTCAGTTCAATGGCTAAGAATGCTTTCTTCGAGACGGTGGCAGAAGCACAGCGCCGCGCGAAGAAGAGGTTGCCCAAGTCCGTGTACGCGGCGTTGGTAGCGGGATCCGAGAAAGGGCTGACGGTCGACGACAACGTCGCGGCATTCAGCGAATTGGGTTTCGCTCCCCACGCTGCCGGGCTGTCGGACAAGCGCGAGATGTCCACCACCATTATGGGCCAGGACATTTCGTTGCCCGTCATGATTTCACCGACCGGTGTGCAGGCAGTGCACCCCGACGGTGAAGTAGCGGTAGCCCGTGCGGCTGCAGCACGGGGAACAGCCATCGGACTGAGTTCTTTTGCCAGCAAGTCCATCGAAGAAGTTGCCGCGGCCAACCCGCAGGTCTTCTTCCAGATGTATTGGGTCGGCAGCCGCGACGTGCTCCTGCAGCGTATGGAGCGCGCTCGCGCTGCCGGTGCCAAGGGCCTGATCATCACCACCGACTGGTCCTTCTCGTACGGTCGCGACTGGGGCAGCCCGTCCATCCCCGAAAAGATGGACCTCAAGGCGATGTTCCAGTTCGCACCCGAGGGAATCATGCGCCCGAAGTGGTTGCTCGAGTTCGCCAAGACCGGCAAGATCCCGGACCTGACCACCCCCAACCTCGCGGCTCCCGGCCAGCCTGCACCGACGTTCTTCGGCGCATACGGCGAGTGGATGCAGACTCCGCTTCCGACGTGGGAAGACATCGCCTGGCTTCGTGAGCAGTGGGGTGGACCGTTCATGCTCAAGGGCATCATGCGCATCGACGACGCCAAGCGAGCTGTCGACGCCGGTGTCTCCGCTATCTCGGTCTCCAACCACGGTGGTAACAACCTCGACGGCACCCCGGCGCCGATCCGTGTGCTCCCGGGCATTGCCGAGGCCGTGGGCGATCAGGTGGAAGTTGTTCTCGACGGCGGCATTCGACGCGGCGGCGACGTCGTCAAGGCGCTCGCACTCGGAGCCAAGGCCGTCATGCTCGGGCGCGCCTACCTGTGGGGCCTCTCGGCCAACGGCCAGGCCGGTGTCGAGAACGTGCTCGACCTCATGCGGATGGGCATCGACTCGGGGCTGATGGGCCTCGGCCACTCGTCCATCACCGAACTGAGCCCGGCGGACCTGGTGATTCCGGAAGGCTTCACACGCACATTGGGTGCCAGCTGAGATTACGGCTCCGATAGAGCTGTGAGTTGACACTCGACGAACACACGACCCTGGCCGGACGCCTCGTCCGGTCCAGGGTTGTTTTCGGTCCGCACGAGACCAATCTTGCTGTGGGACGCTCGCTTTCCGATCGGCACCGTGCGTACTACCAGCGCCGCGCCGAGGGCGGAACCGGGATCGTCGTCACCGAAGTGGCCTCGGTATCGGAGAACGACTGGCCGTACGAGCGGGCGCCGTTGGCGTCGCAATGTGGCCCGGGGTGGCAGTCGATCGCGGCTGCATGTGCTCCGTACGGAACGCTGGTTCTGGCCGGGCTCGGTCATACCGGCATGCAGGGATCGAGCGCATACTCCCAGTCGGTGCTGTGGGGACCGTCAAGAGTGGCCGACCCGGCGACGCGTGAGTTGCCGATGGCAATGGGGCAGCCGGAAATCGACCAGCTGATAGTCGGCTTCCGTGAGGCGTCGGCGCTGGCCGTCGCTTCGGGAATGGACGGAGTGGAACTCGATGCCGGTCCTCGAAGCATTCTGCGACAATTCCTTTCGGGTCTGACCAACACTCGGCAAGACCGATACGGTAGCGATCGCGTTGCTCTTGTTCGCGAGGTCATCTCGGCAGTGCGCGAGGAAGTCGGGTCGGATCACGTTGTCTCCCTGCGGTTGTCCTGTGACGAGGAAGCTCCATGGGCGGGTCTGACGCCCGATCTTGCCATCGGTATCGCGCGTGAAGTGTCTCCGTTCCTCGATCTCCTTGTCGTCGTTCGTGGCGGACTCTATTCGTCTGACCGGTACCGCCCCGATTTTCACTGCCCGCCGAACTTCAACCTCGATCTGTGCTGTGAGATCAAGGCCGCTCTGTCGATTCCTGTTGTCGTGCAGGGGAGTGTCGTGGACATCGCCGACGCTCACGCGGCGCTGGAAGTAGGTGAGTTCGTCGAGATGACCCGGGCCCAGATCGCAGACCCGGACCTGGTTGTGAAAGCCGCGCGCGGCGATCGTCCCCGGCCGTGTGTGCTCTGCAATCAGACGTGCCTCGTGCGTGATCCTCGCAATCCTGTCGTGACGTGCGTCGGGAATCCGAGCGCGGGTTTCGAGACGGTGGACCCCGATGAGCGAGAGCAGATTTCGACACCGGGAGCCGTGCTGGTCGTGGGGGGTGGCCCCGCTGGGATGGAAGCCGCACGGATCTCGGCGGTGGCGGGGCACTCGGTCACACTCGTCGAGAGTTCATCGCAGTTCGGCGGCATGATCCGAACTTTTGCGCGAGGTGACGGCCGTAGCCGGTTCGCACTCCTCGCGCAGTGGTTGGAGGACGAATGCCGTCGTAGCGGCGTGACGATGCGGACCGGGGCGGCGCTCGACGCCCAAGGCCTGGGTGACGCACGCAGCCGGGGCGAGTTTGTTGTCGTTGCCACCGGTAGTGCTGCGAGGCCGCCGACGTATCCGGTCGACGATTCGGTTCGGTGGTTGGATGCGTCGGAAGCCTTCGAGAAGTTGAGCACCGTGGGGCCGGGTCCGGTCGCGCTGATCGATCCCCTCGGTGGACCGATCGCGGTGGCGTTCGCAGAAGCACTCGCGGCCCATGGCATCTCCGTCTCGATTGTGACTCCCGACAGCATCGTCGGTTCGAGGCTCGGCGCGAGTGGGGATCTGGTCGGCGCCAACACGCGCATCCAGCAGGCCGGGATCACCAGGGTGCTCGCGTCACGTGTCACCGAAATCGCACGAGGGGCCGTCTGCGTCGAACACGTCCATACCGGCGAGCGGTCACAGCTCGAGTGCGAAGTGGTGATCGACTGCTCGCCTCGTCTGCCGAACGAAACGCTGAAGGAAGAGGCCGACATTCAGGTGGGCGACTCGGTTGCCCCGAGAACTGTTCTCGAATCCATCCGCGAAGGGCGCTTTGCAGGGTTTACTACTAGAACGAGTTTCAATTCTGCAGAGAGGGCTATCTCATGACACAGGGTTCAGTTCGTTCGCTCGAAGGTCGCGTTGCTTTCATCACCGGCGCAGCGCGCGGTCAAGGACGTGCGCACGCGGTCAAGATGGCGCGCGAGGGAGCAGCGATCATCGCGGTCGACGTATGCGCGTCGGTGGCGTCGGACAATTCCTACGACGCAGCAACTTCCGAGGACTTTGCCGAGACGATACGTCTGGTGGAAGCGGAGGGCGGGAAGATCCTCGCCCGTGAGGTCGATGTCCGTGACGGCGCAGCGCTCACCGCGGTGGTCAAGGACGGCGTCGAACAGTTCGGACGTCTCGACATCGTGGTCGCCAACGCCGGGGTCTGCAACTGGAATCGATTCTGGGAAATGTCGGACGAGCAGTGGGAAACCCTGATCGACATCAACCTGACCGGAGTCTGGAAAACCCTCAAGGCCTCGGTGCCGGCGATCATCGAGGGTGGGCGCGGTGGATCGATCATCGTGGTCAGTTCGGTGGCCGGACTCAAGGCGCTGCCCGGACAGGCGCACTACGCGAGCGCCAAGTTCGGTCTCGTCGGTCTGACGCAGGCCGCGGCAAAGGAACTGGGGGAGTACAAGATCAGGGTCAACTCGATCCATCCTTACGGAGTGAATACGCCGATGGGGGTCGACCAGGGCGCTCTCGAGGTATTCGCAAAGTTTCCGCAGTACCTTCCCAACTTCACTCCGATCCTCTCGGACATCGCTTTCGCCGAACCTGACGAGATCGCCGATACCGTCCTGTGGCTCGCCGGTGACGGTTCCCGCACCGTCACGGCAAGTCATATCGCTCTCGATCAAGGAAACTCCAAGGTCTGATGACGCCGTACCCGCGCCTCTTCGCGCCACTGCGCCTGGGCAACCTGACACTCCGCAATCGGGTCGTGTTCTCCGCACACCTGACCAATTACGCGGAGAACGGGTTGCCGACGGAGCAGCACTCGAGCTACTACGAGGCGCGGGCACGCGGCGGTGCGGGTCTGATCATCACCGAGGAGCACTCGACGCATCCTTCGGATCGACCGTACGAGAAGATGATTGCGGGCTATCGGCCGGAAGCGATCGAGGGATACCGGCGGATCACCGACGCCGTTCATGCGCATGGTTCGTCGATTCTCGCGCAGATCAACCACAATGGGGGTCAGGGCGCTGGAACCTATTCGCGATCGCCGCTGTTGGCGCCGAGCGCCGTTGCGGATCCGTTGTTCCGCGAGGTGCCCAAGGCTGTCGACGACGCGGACATCGCCGAGATTCTCGCAGGGTTCGCCCTTGTTGCGCGCAACTGCGTTGCCGGTGGCTTCGACGGGGTGGAATTGCAGGCGTCGCAGTCGTCCATCGTGCGCGCGTTTCTCGCACCCTCGACCAACCTGCGCACCGATCGCTACGGCGGGGGCGTGGCGAATCGTGCGCGTTTCCTTCTCGAAGTGCTCGGGGTACTGCGTAAGGCCATCGGCCCGGATCGTGTGCTCGGTGTGCGCCTGAGTGGATACGAAGGAACGCGGGGTGGCATCGAACTGTCCGACGCAGTAGCCACCGCTCAACTCATCGAAGCTGACGGTCACGTCGACTACATCAACACCACCGTCGGAATGGCCACGGAAACACTGCATCTGGTGGAAGCATCGATGGCTGCACCCACCGGCTACGCCAACTTCGTCCCGTCTGCTATCAGGGAGGTCGTCGATCTTCCAGTCGTCGGAGTCGGCCGTTTCAAGACGCCGGAGCAAGCCGAAGCCGCACTCGAGGACGGTGTATGCGATCTGGTGGGAGTAGTTCGCGGGCAGATCGCCGATCCGGATTTTGTGAACAAGGCGCGTGCTGGTCAATCGGTACAGGTGCGAACCTGCCTGTCCTGCAACCAGGAATGCGTCGGGCGGATGGGTCTGGGACGTTGGTTGGGGTGCACCGAAAATCCGCGCGCCGGTCGGGAATCGGTACCGCTGCCGATGCCGCGGCGACGGGGCCGCACGGTGGTGGTGGTCGGTGGTGGCCCGGCCGGCCTGCAAGCTGCGGCTACAGCGGCCCAGCGAGGTCATGCGGTGACGCTGTTCGAGCGTGAACGAAGACTTGGGGGACAGATTCTTACCGCCTCGGTGGTACCGGCTCGCCGTGAGCTCGCCGACCTCGTCCGGAATCTCGAATCTGAGTGTCGCCGAAGCGGTGTGACGATCGAGTTGGATGCTGGAGCCGATCTCGCGATCGTGGAGGAGCGCGCGCCCGAGGTGGTCGTGATTGCAACCGGAGCGCGGCCTGTGCGACCGGCGTGGGCGGGTGGATCAGAGCGTGTGGTGGGTGTTCGAGACGTTCTCGACGGCAAGATTCTGCCGAGTGGAACGGTGCTCGTCTACGACGAACTGGGATTCCATCAAGGTACGTCGGTGGCGGAGTTCCTCGCTGATCGAGGCTGTGCCGTCACGATCGCGACCAACGGCATGGTGGTCGCGCAGGACCTGAGCATCACCCTGGATTTCGAGGGGTGGAACCGCCGAGCGTTCGAGAAGTCGATCGGTCAACGGACAGATCTGATGGTGACTTCGGTGAGCGCTGGGGCCTCGCAGCTCGTGAGCTTGGTTCACCTTCCGACGGGTGTGACCGAGGAAGTTGCAGTCGACTGGGTGGTCTTCGCGACACAGCAGGAACCTGTCGACGAGTTGTGGAACACCTTGCAGGGAAGCTGTTTCGAGAAATTTCGCATCGGTGACGCCTTGTCTCCGAGGCGTTCGCACGCGGCCGTCATCGAGGGGCATCGGGCCGCGTTGGCGATATAAGTCGTCCGTTTTGTCTCTGGTTATCGAAAGTATGTTCGATTAAACTTTGAGCATGGACAGTCGGGAAGCATGGCAACTGGATAGCGAGGACCTCAAGGGTGAGGTTCTGGATCTGGTGCGCGCCCGACACGAGTTGCAGTCGCGGATGGTGTTGCTGATCGTGGAGATGTTTTCCCGTGAGGTTCTCGGCGGGAAGGGTTTTCGGGCGATCGCACAGTGGTTGCATGGTTCGACGAATCTGGAGATCGGTGAGTGCAGTCTGCTGGTCGGGTTGGCGCGGTTGTTGATGCTCGAACCTGTTGTCGGCGATGCGTTTCACCGTGGTGACGTGGATGCGTTGAAGGCGCGGCAGGTGGCGTCGTTCTGTCAGCATCCGCCGAAGAACATGACGCCGGCGGACGTGGAGACGGCTCGCGGGATCCTGCTTGGCCTGGCGTCGAAGAACATTGCGGATTGTGATGCGGTGCGAGTGGCGATCCGGCGGATCGACAAGCAGTACGGAAACCGTGAGGACGGCGTTCCGGTGGGGGAGGATTCGGAGCGTAACGAGTTCTACGCGTCGAAAGGTTTGTACGGGCGCGTGTCGGTGAAGGGAGACCTAGATGCTGTGAACGGGGCGCGTCTGATCACATTATTGTCGAGTCTGTCGGCTCCGACGCCGGAGAAGGACGGCGCCAAAGACACCCGCACTCCGGCATTGCGGCGGGCGGATGGGTTTTGCGAGTTGTTGCGGCGGTATGAGCGGGCGGGGTTGGGTCCGATCGAGGGCGGGGTGAAACCGCACATCACGGTGACTGCGTCTGCGAAAGACATGACGGACCTCAAGGCGTTGAAGGACCTCTTGCCGTCCACGGAGGAGTTGGGGTTTGCGTGGACGGATTGGGTGGGCCCGATCGGTATCGACACGGCCCGGATGTTGGCGTGCGACTGCACGGTCACCCGGATCTTGTTGGACGAGAGTGGTGTTCCGCTCGACTGCGGTAAGGAAGCGCGAACGGCGACGGTGCCGCAGCGGCGGGCTCTTGCGGTTCGTGATGGTGGGTGTGCGTTTCCGGGGTGCGGGACTCCGTCGGGGTGGTGCGATGCCCATCATATTGTTCACTGGAACGATGGTGGCCCAACGGATCTCGATAATCTGATTCTGTTGTGCGGTCATCACCATCGGACGATGCACCACACGGAGTGGCGGGTGGAGATCGGACCGGATCGGAAATCGGTGTTCTATCCACCGATGTCGATCGATCCGTATCAACAGCCGATCGGCGGGAACAGCCCACCGACAGCGGCGTGAACCGCGACAACTGACGAATACGCCGGGGCGCAACAATGCCCCGGTGTATCCGCATGCAGTGTTGCGGTGGGAGGGGCCCGCACCAATACGATCGGGGGATGAGTTCTCCGCGTGACCTTGCTGCCATCCCGAGTCCTTCGCTCGAGGGCACTGCGCTCACCGTCGTGGTCCCGGTCGGTTCTTTTGAACAACACGGACCGCACCTGCCTCTCGATACCGACACTCGGATCGCGAGAGCAGTCGCACAGGCTCTGCCCGACGTCGTCGTGGCCCCGGCCATCGAATACGGGGCGAGCGGCGAACACGAAGGGTTTGCCGGCACGATTTCGATCGGTGCCGAGGCTATGGAAACCGTCGTCGTCGAATACGGAAGGTCGGCGTTCCGATGGACGAAGCGGGTGCTGTTCGTCAACGGCCACGGCGGAAATGGTCCCGCATTGGCCAAAGCGGTGGCACTTCTGCGGTATGAGGGGCGTGATGCTGCTTGGGTGCCGTGCGCTGTTGCGGGTGCCGACGCGCATGCCGGACACACTGAAACGAGCCTATTGCTGCACCTTTCGCCCGATTTGGTGCACATGAGCCTTGCTGAGACAGGAAATTTGTCTCCTATCGCGGACCTGATGCCAGGAATGCGTTCGGGCGGTATGGTCGCTGTGTCGCAAAACGGCGTTCTCGGCAATCCAGTCGGGGCTACCGCCGAAGACGGCGCATACATCTTCGGTGAGTTGGTAGGACGCGTGACGGATGGACTGGCCCGGTGGGAGCCTGGTCCAGATGGGAGGCTTCGGTGACGACCACGACCGAGTGGGGGCGGACGGTCCACCTGCGACGGCTTTCGAGGCTGCGACGAGTTGCAGCACGACGGGCTACGTCCCTTACGATCATCTGATGCGACCAGCAAGACTCCCCGACGGCTTCGGCATTCGGTTGGACCCCAAGGTGCGCACGTACTCGGGTGGCCGGGTACTCATCGGCGGATCTCCGACGCGGATGCTCAAGCTGGCGCCGACGGCTGCGGCGATGATCGGTGACGGCTTCCTCGAGGTGGTCGATCAGCAGAGCGCTGCGGTTGCGCGACACCTTCTCGATTCAGGTGTCGCGAATCCTCGTCCGATGTCGACGCCGTCCGCTGCCGATGTCACGGTCGTGATTCCGGTCAAGGACAACCAGGCCGGCGTCGAACGCCTATTGCCCGTCCTCAAGGATCTGACCGTCATCGTTGTCGACGACGGTTCGGAAGTGCCGGTGGAGCCCCGTCGCGCCTGCCCGGGCACCGGCACCATCACAGTGGTCCGGCACGAGAGTGCCCGCGGACCCTCGGCAGCGAGAAACTCGGGATTGCGTTCGGCCCAAACACGTTTCGTAGCTTTTCTGGACTCTGACGTCATACCGCGTGCCGGTTGGCTCGAGTTGATGTTGGGCCACTTCAGCGATCCGGGGGTTGCCCTTGTTGCACCCCGCATCGTCGCCCTCGATCCGTACGGGACGGCGCTGGCGCGGTACGAGAACATGCGATCGTCTCTCGACCTCGGACGCAAGGAAGCTGCGGTGAAGTCGGGCAGTCCGGTCGCCTATGTCCCCAGCGCCGCCGTGATCGTCCGGCGCGACGTGGCACTCGAATGCAACGGTTTCGACGAGAGTCTCGAAGTAGCCGAGGACGTCGATTTCTGCTGGCGACTGCAGGCTGCGGGTTGGCGACTGAGGTACGAACCGGTTGCGCATGTCGCCCACGATCATCGAGTTCAGTTCGACAAG
>NZ_LVCT01000650.1:0-2474 GCF_001647205.1 Rhodococcus sp. EPR-134 | reverse complement strand
ACGCTCTTCGCGTGTATCGCCGCTGCAACACTGACCCGTTCCGGTCTTGCCGGCGCACTCGGCGCTTTGCTGTTTACCGTTTACCGGCTGCGAAAGATGTTCACCGGCCTGAGTCAACCCACCCGGATCGCGGCGATCCTCACCGCGCAGGGAGTTGTCGGCGGATTCTGGCAACTCGCCTCGGCAATGTGTCGTCACTACTGGCCCGTGACGCTCCTGGCGGTGATCGCCTCCAGGCGAATTCGGCGGCTGGCCGTCGCTGCAGCAGTCACCGAAGGTTTGGTGGACTGGTATCGCCACCGTGAGCCAGGCGGGCTGGGACCGGTTCGGTACGTCTTCTTCAAACGAGCCGACGACGTCGCGTATGGAGCCGGACTCTGGCGTGGCGCATTCGACGCCCGCGACTGGGCGGCGCTGAAACCTCGAATCACCAAGTGACAGAAGCCGACTACGCAGATTTCCTGGTTGTCGGTGGTGGCACGTGTGGTTGCGTGGTCGCAGCCAGGCTCAGTGAAGATCCATCCGCCACGGTGATGCTCCTCGAATCGGGAAGCGGATATCGATCGGCGCTCGAACTCCCGGACGTCCTGGGTGATCCGTACCGACTGCCGGTCGGACCTGCGAGCGAATACACGTGGACCTATCCGGTCGAACTGACGCCGCGTCGGGCGTCCACAATTGCGCGGGGGCGGACACTCGGTGGATCCGGAGCCGTCAACGGTGCGTACTTCACCCGCGCGACCCGTGCTGATTTCGAGCATTGGCCGAGTTCATGGCGATACGACGACGTCTTGCCGTACTTCAAGAAGTCCGAAACGGATCGTGATTTCGAGAGCGAGTTCCACGGGACCGCCGGACCGATCCCGGTCGAGCGTCGAGCGTGGGACCAACTGCATCCACTGAGCGGCGAGTTTCATGCGGCAGCGCTCGGAGCAGGCTTTCCCGACGACGTCGACAAGAATGCGCCGGACTCGTTCGGGGTGGGCCGAGTGCCACTGAACGTGTCGGATCATCGTCGGATCAGTACGGCGATCGGGTATCTGATGCCGGCGTTGCACCGGCCGAATCTGCGGGTGGAATCCGGAGTGAACGTCATTCGCATCGCGTTCTCGGGTACCCGTGCGATCGGCGTCGACGTTCTCGACGACGGCAATGTCCGACGCATTCGTGCCGACCATGTGGTCGTGTGTTCGGGCGCGGTGGCGACACCGCACATTCTCCTCAATTCCGGTGTTGGTCCAGCGGAACAACTTGTAGAGCAAGGAGTTTCCGTCGTTCTCGATCGACCGGGCGTCGGACAGAACTTCGTCGACCACCCGGAAGTGCTGCTGCCGTACCATTTTTCGAAGCCCCGCACGATTCGATCGCAGACTCCGGTGCTGGAGACAGCCCTCAACCTCGCTGAGATCGAAATCCGTCCGTACACCGCATCTTTCACAGACCTGGTTCCCGGTGCGCCTCGCATGGACCACGGCGTCGGAGTGGTCCTGATGGCGCCGCGCAGCCGGGGAAGTATCGAACTGGCATCGGGGGATCCCGCTGGGGCGCCGCGTATTCGGTACAACTACGTCGCGTCGGCGCACGATCGAGCTGCCATTCGGGAAGGGATGCGGATCGCCGAGAATCTTCTCGAGTCGATCGCCGAGACGGGGTTGATCGATCGCCCCGTCGTGGAGTACACCGATGAGTGGGTCGAATCCCGCTTGGGAACGTCGCTGCATATGTCCGGTAGTTGCGTGATGGGTGCCGAGGCGGACCCGTTCGCAGTCGTCGACGGTCGGTGCCGTGTGATCGGCGCGCAAGGACTCAGTATTGTTGACACGTCAATCCTGCCGACGATCCCGACCCGCGGCCCGCATGCGACCGCGGTGATGGTCGCGGAACGAGCAAGCGCCATTCTGCTCGGTGACGAGTGACCGCGAGGGGCAGCAGGCTGGGTCGGCAGTCATACCGAATGGTCGTTCTCGCCTATGGGCTGTGATCGGCGTTACAGTGGTCCACGGAGCGGAGGAACGCAAAATATGGCACGTGAACAGGCTGTGCCCGGCAACCCGTGGGTGGCGGTCAGGCCAGGCGATGACGTCGCGTTACTCGCGCGGCGACTTTCGTCTGCCCATCAGTCGTTCATCGATGCCCGCGGCGTGCCCGGCCAGGGGCTGACCGACGACTCGCATGTCCGTTCGGTCGTACTCGAGTCCTGGATGCGGAGCCGCAACAAGGGGGTAAATCCCGATGTGGTCGGCAACCCTGAGATGCTCGAAGGGGTGGAGCTCGAAAAGTATCGCTCCGCGCATCCCATGTCACTGATCCGTCCGGTGATTCGGAAACTCCTGGTGGAAGATGCTGCCGAAACCGGACTACTGATCGCGATCAGTGACGCACACGGTCGACTGCTCTGGGTGGAGGGTGACAACTCGGCCAAGGACAAGGCGTTGTCCATGAACTTCGTCGAAGGCGCCGACTGGAGCGAAGAT
>NZ_LVCT01000649.1:0-1214 GCF_001647205.1 Rhodococcus sp. EPR-134 | reverse complement strand
AGCGTCCACACGATGACGACGAAGTGCGAAGACCACCAGCCGTCACCCCACTGAGCCGTCGCGGCCAGGGGAGTGAGGGCGATGAGTGCGCCGGCCGGAGCCGGAACGCCGACGAAGTACTCACGTGCGTACGCGGGGACGTCGTCGTCGTCGAGCAGAGTGTTGAAACGTGCGAGTCGCAACACGATGCTGACCGCGTAGATCAACGCGATGATCCAGCCGATGCTGGTGCCGTCCAGCAAGGTGACGTACAGGACCAGGGCCGGGGCGACGCCGAAGGAGATGGAGTCGGCCAGTGAGTCGAGTTCGGCGCCGATCTTGCTGGTGGCGTCGAGCAGTCGCGCGATGCGGCCGTCGAGTGAATCGAGGACGGCAGCGGCGCCGATCATCGCGAGCGAGGTACCGGGTTGTCCGTCGAGAGCGAATTTGACGGCGGACAGCCCGGCGCACAGCGCCAGGATGGTGATGACGGACGGCAGCAACCGCACCGCCTGGGTGCGTTTGGGCATCTTCGCGCCGGGTTGGGCTGCTCCCGGCTTCTTCACGGCTGACTTCATCTTCGGCGTCTTCACGGCAGTTGCGCGATAACTGTTTCAGCACCGATCGTGCGTTGTCCCGGCTCGACCAGGAGTGTGGTTCCGGCGGGGAAATAGGTGTCGACGCGTGAGCCGAAACGGATCAGTCCGTACGTGTCGCCGATCGGCAGGACGTCACCGACACCGGCGTAGCAGACGATGCGGCGTGCAAGCAGTCCCGCGATCTGGACAACCGCAACGTCGTGACCATCGGCGGTTTCGATCAGCATGCTGTTGCGCTCGTTGACCTCGCTGGCGTCGGCGAGATCTGCGGAGAGGAACTTGCCTGCCTGGTGAACGACCTCTTTGACCGTTCCACCGACAGGGCTGCGCTGGACATGCACGTCGAGAACCGACAGGAAGATGCTGACGCGCGGGCGCGGCTCGCTTCCGAGATTGAGCTCGGCGGGCGGAACGGCGTTGTCGACCAACGCCACCTCGCCGTCGGCGGGTGCGACGACGACGCCGATGCGGTTGGGCGGCACCCGGTGCGGGTGACGGAAGAACGTGGCGCATGCGGCGGCGGTGGTCAGACCGGCTCGGCGCACCCACTTACGGTTGCGGCCCAGAGCTGCAACTCCCAGCGGGGCCAGCACGAACGGCAGGCCGGCGGGATGAAGTGGCGGAATCGCATGGCGA
>NZ_LVCT01000648.1:0-231 GCF_001647205.1 Rhodococcus sp. EPR-134 | reverse complement strand
CTTCTGCTGGTCGCACTGACAGTACGGGGTGGTAGAGCATCCATAGATTACGTGAACGCCTTCTCTCCTACAGGCTGTAGTGGCATCAAGTACGAGTAGTACCCGACACAGTCGCCGGTGCGTATCGCCAGCGGGAGCGTCGCACCGCTTACTCGGATCACCAGTTGCCGCCCCGGTTGGGCTGCGGCGGCGTCGCGCAGTCGCTGCCGGTCGACCAGTACTCGGAACTTC
>NZ_LVCT01000647.1:0-9606 GCF_001647205.1 Rhodococcus sp. EPR-134 | reverse complement strand
GGTCGCCGCTCAGTTCGACGGCGTTGTGGTGCTCGCGCAGGATTCGGTGATCAGGGAACTCTCCGTCCTCGATCAGGGGACTGGACACCTCACCTCCCGGATACGACGCAGTCACCGTGCGCGCGGAGAAAGTCAACGTCACGACGCCGGCGACGTCGCGTAACAATCGCGCGAAGGTGACGGGAACGACAGCGGACACCGTCAGAGCGGAGTGAACTTTCACCTCGGCGACCGCGAGCCGGAACTGATCAGTGGTGACAAACGCAGCGACGCCGTCGTGAATGTCGAGGTGGACGCCGCGAAGTATCGGGAACTCCGATTCCTCGTTCACTGCGAACAGCACGGCGTCGAGTGCGCGTCGTAGATCCCACGAGTCGATGTCCACGCCGCCGGAGGCAGGTAGCGAATCGATCAGCCGGTGAATTCGCCCCAGTTCGGCGCGGGCGTCGGCGAGACCGTCCTCGAGGTTGCGCAGATGGGCGTCCAGGCACGAATGCGGTTCCGGCCCGGTCAGGACGGCCATCATGTCGCGGATCGGAACACCGACGCGTCGCATACCGGCGATCATGCGGGCGTCGCGGAGCTGATCGTCGGTGTACCAGCGGTAACCGGTGTGCGGATCGACGGAATGCGGGACGAGCACGCCTTCCTTGTCGTAGAACCGCAGCGCGCTGATCGGGAGCGCCGACGCCCTGGACATCTCGCCGATCGTCAAGAGGGCGGAACTAGTGGTCACGGATCAATTCTGCCCGCAGTCGCTCGATGGCGCCCCTGATCATCCGGCCGTAACCGTCGTCGGCGAGTGTGCCGACCGACGCCTCGGCCTTCGTCAGATGCTCGACGGCCTCGGTGTCGCGTCCGAGTTTGCGGTAGTCGGCAGCCAGGTTGAGGTGCAGCGATGGATAGAAACCGGCGACCTGCAGCGATGCGTGGTGTTCCTGGGCTCGCGCGTCGGTCAACGAATCTGCAGCGTCGAGGGCGCGCAGGTCCCAGCAGAGCTCTTGAGCCGGATCGTCTTGAACGTCGGCCATGTAGTGCGCGAGGGAGACGATGTGGAGCGCATCGGGGGCGGCGCTGATCTCTTCCCACACCTTCTCGAACGCAGAGCGAGCCCCGGCTCGATCGCCGGAGCTCGCCAATTCTTGTGCCTGCGCTATCTGTGTCATCACGGGATCCATGGAACGGATCCTGATGCCTCGACCAGGTCGAGGGTCAAGCAGAGGTGCGTGCAGCCGCCTCGGCCTCGCTCTTCACACGCTTCAAGGTGGCATTCATGCCTTCAACGAGCTCGACCTCGAAGTCGGCGTTTCCGCCCAGGACGGTCTTGACGAGGAACTGCGAGACCTTCGACGTTCCGGTGGGAGCCTCGCGACGCTCGGTCACTTTGGTGCCGGTAGCGGTCGGCTCGAGTTCGTAGGACCAGATCGTGCGGTTCTCCGCGATGCGGAACGCCACCGACTTGTTGGGCTCGAAGCGAACGACCTTCGACGACGTCGGCCAGACCAGCAGGCCCTTGCGGTTGACGTTGATCGTCTTGGCACCCTCACGCACGGTCCCGCCGATTACCTTCATCACCTTGCACTGGGGGCTCCATTCGCCCATGCGCTGCAGGTCGGCGACGATTGCCCACACGTCCTGCGGTGATGCGTCGATGTCGATGCTTGCTTCGAGGGTGTTGGACACAGTCTCTCCAGTCGAGTTGATGCTACGTAAAGTTACAAACACTTTTGTCGATCGTAAGCGATCCGTCAATGGACCATGTGTGTCAGGTCACTGTACGGCCGTCCAACAGGGTCGTGCGGGAACACGCGCGGTGGTAGCGGACAATGGTTCGCGCACGTATGACGATCCATCCGACTGGAGTACCGAGAAGTGAACAGCGACGCAGCGACGCAGGATGGCCTCAAGCGAGGGCTGACAGCGCGCCATATCCGCTTCATCGCCCTCGGATCAGCCATCGGAACCGGACTGTTCTACGGCAGCGCCGAGGCCATCAAACGAGCCGGCCCGTCGGTGCTCCTGGCCTACCTGATCGGCGGTATCGCGGTCTACCTGGTGTTGCGAGCGCTCGGCGAGATGGCGGTCCGTAACCCGGTTTCCGGTTCGTTCAGCGAGTACGCGAACAAGCACCTCGGACCACTCGCCGGTTTCATGACCGGGTGGACGTACACGTTCGAGATGGTGATCGTGTGCCTCGCCGACGTCACCGCCTTCGGCCTGTACATGCAGTTCTGGTTCCCGGACGTACCGAGATGGATCTGGGTTCTGGCTGTCGTCTTCTTCATCGGCGCGATAAACCTGTTGAGCGTCAAGGTGTTCGGCGAACTGGAATTCTGGTTCACGCTCGTGAAGATCACCGCCATCATCGCGATGATCGCCGGCGGCATCGCGATCATCGTGTTCGGATTCGGCGTTCACGACACCGATGCCGGAATCAGCCACCTCTGGTCGGACGGCGGGTTCTTCGCGACGGGCTTCGGCGGATTCGTCGCGTGTTTCGCGATCGTCATGTTCGCGTTCGGTGGCACCGCGATCATCGGTATCACCGCGGGCGAAGCCGAGGATCCGGCGCAGACCATCAGGAAAGCCGTCAACACGGTCCCGGTGCGCATCATTCTCTTCTACATCTGCACCCTCGCCGTCATCATGGCGATCATTCCGTGGCAGACCATCAACTCCGACAACAGCCCGTTCGTCCAGATCTTCGAGAACCTCGGATTGGGAACGGCCGCATCGATCCTCAACATCGTCGTCATCACCGCAGCCCTGTCGGCCATCAACAGCGACGTTTTCGGTGCGGGTCGCATGATGTTCGGAATGTCGCATGCCGGCCAGGCCCCGCAGGTGATGAAGAGAGTCTCCGCCAACGGTGTTCCGTGGATGACCGTTGTCATCATGACCGTTGCCCTGTTGGTGGGAGTAGTGCTCAACTACCTGATCCCGGACCAGGTGTTCCTCGTCATCGCCTCGCTGGCGACCTTCGCCACCATTTTCGTCTGGATCATGATCCTGCTCTCGCAGTTCCGTTCCCGCGCTCAGATGAGTGCAGACGAAACAGCGGCACTGAAGTTTCCAGTGCCGCTGTGGCCGTACGGTCAGATCTTCGCGATCGTGTTCCTGGCTTTTGTCATCGTGTTGCTCGGCGTCATCGCCGATACCCGAGTTGCGCTGCTCGTCGGCGCCGGATGGCTGGTTCTGCTGACGGGCGCGTACTACAAGTGGGTGAAACCGGCTGTCAGCGCAGCGGATCGAAGTGACTCATGACGGTCGGCGTCTGAGCACCGGTCATCGAGTCGGCCACCATCTTTCCCGTCAACGGACCCAGAGCGATTCCCCACATCCCGTGACCACCGGCGACGTGCACGCGCGGCGAGCGCGTGGCTCCGATCAACGGCAAGCCGTCGGTAGTGCACGGTCGTGATCCCACCCATTCCTCTTCCCGCGCAGTCCAGTCGATGCCGCTGAGCATCGGCTTGGCCGCATCGATGATCGCCTGCACTCGGCGCGGATCCAGCGGCGCGTCAGGGCTGCGGAATTCCATCATTCCGGCCACTCGGAAGCGATCGTGCAACGGAGTGCATGCGACGCGCTGGGTGGGGAAATACACAGGGTTCTTGGGGAGGTGCTCAGGCTTGACACTGAAGCTGTATCCGCGTCCGGCCTGCACCAGTTTGCGCACACCGAACGGTGCAGCGAGCTTGTTCAAGCGGGCACCGCTCGAGATGACCACGGCGTCGCCGTCGCGTGAATCACCGTGTGCACTGCGAACAGTGACTCCGCCGACCCGATCGTCGATCTGCGTGACGTCGAAACCGCTGACGATTTCTCCACCGCGTTCACGAACCGCGTCCGCCAACGAGTTCACGAACAACGGGGGATCGATGAAACGCTGATTGCGCAGGCGCAAACCGGCTTTCACACCCTGGCCGAGTGAAGGCTCGAGCGAATGAATCGCGTCGTAGTCGAGGAGGTCGAAGTCGACTTCTCCGCCGGCAGCTTCGACGTGGTGGAACTCGTCCACCAAGGTCTGTCGGTCCTTCTCGGACGCAAACGCGGCGAGGAAAGGATCGGCCAGGCGCGTCAGCTCTTTGACGCCACCGTCGGCGAGTTCGTCATACGCGCCCAAGGCTGTTCGGTTGACCTCGGTGTAGACCGACATCGCTTCCTGCCACTTCGACGGCGTGCAGTGGCGCGCGAACCCGACCAGGAACCGAATCAGCTTCAGATCGGTGGTCAGTGGCACGTACACCGGGGACGACGGGCTGAGCATCGCGCGCAAGCCGTATTGGAGCACTGCGGGTTCGGGCAGCGGAAGCGTCAATGCGGGGGCAAGCCAACCGGCGTTGCCCCAGCTCGCGTCGGCTGCGACCCCGTCGCGATCGACGACGGTGACCTCGACTCCACGTTCCTGCAAGAACCAGGCCGTCGACAATCCGACAACGCCCGCACCGACCACGACCACACGATCGGGGCTCTGACGAGTTCCCATGACGCACTCCTTCTACAGACTCTGCTCGAACCGAGACGCCGGTCACATCCGGCTCTTCTCTCAAGCATGAATCGCGGGGGCGGCAAAAGGACTGGCCGTTCGGCCACAGCTTCGGGGAATGCGTTGTGCGAGTGCACAGCCCTCGCTTGGGAAGCGAATCACAGTGAGTCGGTTCGTGAATGCGCTGGAACTTTTGAATTAATACTAAAGTATTAACCATCTCTCGAATGAGCTGCGTTGTTAATACTTTAGTATTAATGTTTCGCTGAATGTTAGTTCCTTGGTATTAGTCGCGTGCAAATCCTGGATGTAAGTGGGGGCGCCATTTCAAGTTGTCGAGAGATTTCTTTCAAAAACTGTTACAAGTTCTAGTAATTGAGGTATGGTGACGGTCATCACATAAGCGGCAAATCGTGAATGGCCTTCAATCGTCGATCAGCTGTTCCAACTTACCGCTCGGTGTGAGCATCCAGTGGAATGGGTGCTACCAAACCAGCTGATTGGAGGTGGTTTCTCACGGTCGGACGTCCTCTTTTTCGGAATCGAGACATGATTCCCGGGTGATGTCGTATCGCTAATCTCCGTTGTCAAGATTTCGGTCGTGCATCGGTAGTGAACAAATCCTATCGTGCTGCGCACGGCCTCAAAGACTTCCCCTTCGCCGCGAAAATTCCGGTGATGCGGAGGCTGTCAATGCAGTAGTTCAACTTTACTCGAACTGCGTTTTGGCAGGAAGTGCTATCAACGCTATAAACCGATCCCGAAAGGGAATGAGGAGTAGAAGATATGCATGTTTCAACGGCAAAACGTACGGTGGCCGCTCTAGCAGTAGCAACTGCTTCGGCGGGCATGGTATTCGCAGCAGTTGCACCGGCGTCGGCAACTGCAGGTACGACGGTGACGAGCTATAACCAGGCGTGCCGCGCTGTAAGTGTTGGGCAGACCGTGGATCAGGTAGTTCCAACCTCGGTCACGGCTAACCACGTCACTGTGAATGCCACGCCCGGGGTAAATTCATACACCCTTCAGCCCGGTTCAGCGACGACGCCCAGCAGTTCTGGCGTCTCGGGTGTCACATTCCTCGGCATTGATGACGTCAGGCTTGTCTACCGCTATGACCCAGCGACGTTCGTCGCAGGATCGGCCGCACTGGTGGCCGGTTCCGGTTCGGGCTACACAGGCACGGTCACTCTCACCGATACCGGATCGCAACTGATCGTGGACGGTGCGGATGTCGGCGTAGGCGTGACATACCAGCTTCCGAAGATCAGTTTCCAAACTCGGAACAGTGCGTTGGACGTGAAGTTCGACACTCAGGGCACCGCGGCCCAGATGTATAACTTCTCGGCGAATTACTTCCGTTTCACATCGAAGGCGTCAGTGCCTATCTTCGGGACAGTCAGTGCGCCGACCTCATGCATTCCCGCCAATGCGGTGGGTGCGACCGGTAGTTACCCGGCACTGAATTCGGGTGCGGGCGTTCTGCATCCATAGTCAATCCGGACCCCGGTGATAACAGCGCTGCCTGACACCCCACTCAGGCAGCGCTGTTTTGCGTAGTCTTGTGCGTGAGTGCCAGAAGTGTGTGCCGGGAGGCGCTTCCAGACCATGTGGATGCGAGTTACGTGCAGAATTACCCGCTCGACAAGAATCCCGACCTACCGCAGTGGTAGGCCGGGCTCGTAATGTCTTGGTGAATAAGGGATCAGGATGCGATGACGGTCGAGTTGCTCTCGAGCTCACGCGTCTTTGCGGCTTCCTTCAGTTCCTCGAAACTCGCGCGAAGCAACTCCAGGTAGTGGCCTAGATCTGGCATCGTTGCGGCGTCTGCAATCACGTTGAGCGTTAGGTTGCCGCCACTCGCAGCTACCATGAAGTGCCGCAGCCCGTCACCGTCGACCGGTGCTTGATTAGCGAGTACGGCAGTGCCAGTTGCCCCGTTCAGGGTCAGTCCGTTGACCGAGAGCGGAATGTTACTCACCATCGTGTGCTGATACCGCGGCCCATCCGGCTTGTAGTCGTCATGGTGACGTGAATATGCCATCAACCGCGCTATCGGAGCGGGTAGGGTCTCCAACACTGTGCTCATCCGCCGGACCGCTGTGTGGGACGTACGGGCCTTCTCCGAGCGTGCAGACTCTGCGATGAGAGCGAGTCTCTTCAGCGGATCCGTGATCGTGGTGTGCATGTTCACGGACAGATTCACCAATTGGTTTGCGGACTCCCACTCCTCTTGCTTGCGCATGGACCGCGGAACCATCGCGAACAGAGAACCTCGAGGCGCTTCGCTCTTCTCGGTAAGGTATCGCGCCATCGCGCAACCGACCACAGCCAGAAGGACGTCGTTGACAGTCGCTCCGGGGACTGCGTTCTTCACATGCCGAACCTCGTTGCCTGCGAGGATGATCGGCTCCACCAATGCCGACCCGCTTACCTTGCAGTTGAAGCGGGTGCTAGTACTTTCGTAGATGCACTCGTCCCATTCTCCAGCACTCTTCGCCTCGACTACCGCACGGGCAGCAGCCCGATTGCCCGGAATGCTCTTGGCGAACTGGATAAGTTGGCCGGGGAAACTCAGCACTGATCGCGTGAAGAGACGTCCCCGTAGGAACCGTATTGCAGGTGCTGATTTCCTCGGCCGTTGCGCATCCGAAAATATGGCTTCACCCAGCATTCGGATCGCGATTCCGTCGGCCGCGCTGTGATGAGACTTGAGCACAACCGCCGTCAGCCTGCCGGGTAGAGCGTCAAGCCCCTCGATCCCCGTGAAAAAGTGCAGTTCCCAGGGTGGGCGGCTGAGATCCATTCTCGAGGTCAGCAGGGCGCTGAGCATTTCTTGAAATGGTGCCCAACCCGGCTCGGAAATCGCGTTGACCCGCACGTGGTCGCCCACATCCAGGTTGGGGTCTGGAACCCAGTACGGATGGCCGAGTCCCAGTGGCGTGTGCTGGATTCGGTGGGTGAACATGCGATTGTGTCCGAGCCTGGCGGTGACCCAATCGACGGCTTGCGCCTGCGTGAATTCTGCGGCTGGGTGCTGAGATGTTTCGAAGAAGTACACGCCGACCAGATGCTTCAGGTGGCCGGCGGACTCGTTGTAGACGAAGTCCGCGTCTCGCGGATTCACCTGTGTGACAGCCGCATCCAGCAGGTTGGGCAGTCTCATGTCGAACTCCTCACGTGGCGGGTGCCGGATCAAAGTGTCCGTGCCCCGGAACTCTCGTGGCCCGGAACTCTCGTGCCTGGAAAACTCTCGTGCTTGGAACGCGAAATGACCCCCGAGGCGAATTGGAGCCTCGGGGATCATCGAAGTTCAGAGTAGAGAAGTTGCACCAGAGAATTTACTTCTGCAGAATGGTACTTCCCAGGCCGGTCAACTCTATGGTCCCAGTAGCCCAGGCGATCAAACTGGTGATATATCTTTGCAGCATTGTAAATCACCTTTCCTTAGAGCGGCGTCGGCGTGTACGCGGACAGGGTGTTGAGATACTTCGCGAACGTACCTACTAGGTCGATTGAGCCAAATCCCACCAGATCCGACAGATAGCTCATTGAAAGATCGAACATTATTGTCTCCTCTCCCGACTACGGGGCAACGGTCGAGCCGAGGGCGGTCTGAATGCTTCCACCAATACCTGCAGAACCGCTAGCCATTAGGTTGATGGCTGCGGAGATAGACTTGAAGATGCCGTCGACTATTTCCTGCACATAAACGAACGGGGGAAGCAATGATTGCGAATCAATGCTCGTGACTGCGTCGATGATACTTGCTGTATCCACTATGCTAACGCTCCTTGCGGTAGATTTTTATCACGGTAGGAAATTCTGTTGAAGTCAGCCGAGTGGGGGTTGCCAGTCGAAGTCGACTGACGCCATGGAGCCTCTGTATACGAGCAATGAAATGATCTGCAAAATTATCGGTTCCTTGAGGTAAGGCACCATCGATCCTAGATCCATCGTTTACTCCTGTCGTTGGGTGATGTTCTGAAATGGATCAGGGTTGCGATGAGCCGGTCTCGATTAATCCGGCTAGCGAGCCGGTGGCGCCCTCGATGCCGGGCACTAGGGATCCGCTCCATACATTGTCCAGTAATCCGGTGAACAACGCAGCCGTTGCTTGAAGGAACATTGCGATCATATGAAGTTCCATCCTTTCGATAGATCTGGAAGACTTTTTGTACATCGGCGCATGCTTGTTGCATTCCACAAAGAGCAGGTTCGACTAGTGCACGGACCCTTGCGATCGTTCTGCTAAGAGATCCGTGTGGCGTTCGGGGTCTTATGTGGCGTGACGAGAATGAGGTTAGCTCGAGCAAGTCCACTTTGACTAGGAATTTGTAGAACCAAACTGAAACGTGTTTCATTTATGCTGGTCAGGCAACCAAAATGGCCTATTTGGGCCGTGAGAGGAAGATCTTGCGGAACGCTAACCAGATTGCAAGATTGATGATTGCCGAATTGCTGGGTTTTGGGAATCGTGGCCGGTAATTATGACTTTTGGCGGACTGGTCGTTAATACTTTTGGGTGATATTTTGTCGAATACCTCCCAAAGTGGAGCGGCACGGGAGATGCTCCGATACCTTCTTCGCCGGCTCAGGAACTTCGTAGTTTGAACTGAAGCATCAGGATCAGTCGAGTGTCCGCGTCGCTCAGGTCAACCCCGCACATCTCCTTGCAGCGGCGTAATCGATTGCGGAGAGTGTTGGGGTGAACATGCAATGCTGCGGAGGAACTCGCGACATCACCGCCCTTGTCGAGGAAGGTGTGGGCCGTTGCGACGAGTTCGCTTCCATGTCGACGGTCGTACCCTTCCAGGGCGTGCATAGGTGTGGCGGTGCTCAGTCCGTCGAATATGTCGGCAACATGTAAGGCCAGTACCGACGCCAAGGTGTCGTTCATACCCGCGACAATCCCGCCGGACCGGTTGTGTCGCAGCGCGCCCAGAACATGGTCGGCGTCGGCGCGTGACAAATGGCATTCGCTGGCTGATTTCACGGTGCGGCCCACCGCAACGGCAAGTTGTGCTCGTGTGCGGGCGCGGCTGAGGAAGTCCTCCAACAGTCGGCGGGCGTTCGCTTCGTCAGCGCCGACAACAAGGTACGTCGAGTCGATCAAC
>NZ_LVCT01000646.1:0-3558 GCF_001647205.1 Rhodococcus sp. EPR-134 | reverse complement strand
GTGCTGTCGACCCGGTCACGCTCCGAGGCGATTCTCTCGGCCACGACAGATACCGCGGAACGAAGTATCGATTCCTGTGTGGGCGTCGGTGTTCCGGCCAGTGCGACCCAGATCGAGCCGACGGGGTGATCGTTCTCGCGAACTGCGATAACCAGTCGCGGCGTGATCGCGGGGTCTTCGAGGTCGACGTAGATGGGATCGCTCTCTCGGTGAAGCCGATCGAATACTCCTGCATCGGAGAGTAATTGGCGGAATCGGCTGGGTACCTGCCGACCGAGGATCGTGCCGATGCGAGCTTCGTCTACGGCCTGCTCGCCGCCGGAGTACGCGAGAACCGTCGAGTTCTCGTCCTCGATCGTGACGGGAGCGCCGAGCAATTCGGCCAGAGAACCGGCAACGGAGAAGAGGTCGTCGTCGCGCAGGTCCATGGGTGGGAGCCTACTGAGCGATGGACGGATTTCGGGTTTCGACGCCTCGGCAGGACCTCGATGGCGAATATAGGCTGGTGCAATGGCCGACATCGAAGGTGTTCTGTTCGATATCGACGGAGTCCTGCTCACGTCCTGGCAGCCGATCGAGGGAGCAGGGGAAGCAGTACGCGAAGTTCGGCGGCGCGGATTGGCCTGTGGGTTCCTGACCAACACCACCTCGCGCAGTTCGACACTCATCGCGCAGGGGTTGTGCGACGCCGGTATCGAGGTGGAGGCGAGCCAGATAGTTACTGCCGCCAGGCTCACGGGGGAGTACGTGCGGGCGACGTACCCGGACGCGAGGGCGTGGGTACTCAATCACGGTGACGTGTCCGCCGATCTCGAGGGAATCGAGTTCGACGACGCCGATCCCGAGGTCGTGATTCTCGGCGGCGCCGGCCCGGAGTTCACCCACGAGGCGCTGAGCCGAGTGCTCGAACTACTGCTCGCCGGAGTGCCCGTCGTCGCGATGCACCGCGGGATGATGTGGGAGACCGTAGACGGCCTTCGGATCGACACCGGAACGTACTTGCCCGGCTTCGAGGAAGTGGCGGGTGTAAACATCGCCGCAGTGGGTAAACCGTCTCTCACGGGGTTCCTGACAGCCACGGAGTTGATGCATGTCGAACCTGAGGCGACGGTGATGGTCGGCGACGATCTGATCGGGGACGTCCTCTCCTCGCAGCGGGTCGGCCTGACCGGAGTTCTGGTGCGCACAGGCAAGTTTCGGCAAACAGTGCTCGACCTCTCGGTTCAGAAGCCCGATCATGTCATCGATTCGGTCGCGGATCTCCCGGCCCTTCTCGGGGTCGTCCTCGAGGCTTGACCAGGCGGGGGTGACGGACTTCACTCGAGCGGGTACTCTCGCGCCCGAATCCAATGAACTTGTTCCACGAAGGAGTTTTTATGCCCTTGATCTCGTCAGTCTGGTTCCGTCGCTCATACTCTCGAGTCAGCGGAATTTCCAGTAGTCGGTTGGGGGGCCGCCTGGCGAGAACAGGGGCTGTGATGACTGTAGGTATGGGGCTCGCCGCCGGGCTGGCGCTGACCGGTGCGGGAGCTGCTTCCGCCGCGCCCGTCGCGTGTGTCTCGCCGCCGTCGGCAAATGACATCCAGGTCTCCGAGACCGCGAGCTGCGGCGCGCAGTCCGTCGGAGCCGGCCGCGCGCAGGCCGGTGCCGCCGAGAGCGGTACGGCAGTGAGCGTCGCCGCCGACAACGGCTACTCCAATTCATATGCCAACGGCTTCGGAACCGCGCTGGGCGCGTCTCGCGGTAACGGTCAGGCGCAGGCATTCGCGCTCGGCGGCGGTATCGCGCGGGCCGGGGCGGCTGACGGAAATGTCACCTTCGCCATCGCCGGTTACGGGGCGGGCGCTACAGCCGATGCCAATGGCGTCGACTGCGTCGGAGTGCTCTCGTTCGCGGTCAATTTGAGTAACGGACAGTTCTGCATCGCGGGCTGAGGCTCAACCTTGCACTCGGCACGCTCGAGTGCTAAAAATGCAGTTGGCACTCGCGAACCGTGAGTGCCAGGTCGAGGCAGTGAGACCGGGAACCATAGACACCCCCGGTCGTCCGTCGCGGGCACTGACTAGACCACAGGCGTAGATGGGTGACCAGGCAAATCGGTCGCCCGTGTAATGAGGTGACCGGTCAAACGGTCGCCTTGTGCCGATGAGGTGACCCGACGAGCGGTCACCTTGTGTGTCACCCCCTATCCGGAGGATCACTTCGCAATGGCAAAGATCATCGCGTTCGACGAAGAGGCACGTCGTGGCCTCGAGCGAGGCCTCAACGCCCTCGCCGACGCTGTCAAGGTGACGTTGGGCCCCAAGGGTCGCAACGTCGTTCTCGAAAAGAAGTGGGGCGCCCCCACGATCACCAACGATGGTGTTTCCATCGCCAAGGAGATCGAACTCGACGACCCGTACGAGAAGATCGGCGCCGAGCTCGTCAAGGAGGTCGCCAAGAAGACTGACGACGTCGCTGGCGACGGCACCACCACCGCTACCGTTCTCGCACAGGCACTGGTCCGTGAAGGTCTGCGCAACGTCGCAGCCGGCGCGAACCCGCTCGGCCTCAAGCGCGGCATCGAGAAGGCTGTCGAGGCTGTCACAGCTCGCCTGCTCGAGACCGCCAAGGAGATCGACACCAAGGAGCAGATCGCTGCTACCGCCGGTATTTCCGCCGGCGACCCGTCCATCGGTGAGCTCATCGCCGAGGCTATGGACAAGGTCGGCAAGGAAGGCGTCATCACGGTCGAGGAGTCCAACACCTTCGGCCTGCAGCTCGAGCTCACCGAGGGCATGCGCTTCGACAAGGGCTACATCTCGGCGTACTTCGCCACCGATGCAGAGCGTCAGGAAGCCGTCCTCGAAGACGCGTACATCCTGCTCGTCAGCTCCAAGATCTCCACGGTCAAGGACCTGCTGCCCCTGCTGGAGAAGGTCATCCAGTCCGGCAAGCCGCTCCTGATCATCGCCGAGGACGTCGAGGGCGAAGCTCTCTCCACCCTCGTGGTCAACAAGATCCGTGGCACCTTCAAGTCTGTTGCCGTCAAGGCTCCCGGCTTCGGTGACCGTCGTAAGGCTCAGCTCGCCGACATCGCCATCCTCACCGGTGGCGAGGTCATCAGCGAAGAGGTCGGACTCTCCTTGGAGACCGCAGGCCTCGAGCTCCTCGGCCAGGCACGCAAGGTCGTCATCACCAAGGACGAGACCACCATCGTCGAGGGTGCCGGCGACGCCGACGCAATCGCCGGTCGTGTCAGCCAGATCCGCGCCGAGATCGAGAACAGCGACTCGGATTACGACCGTGAGAAGCTGCAGGAACGTCTGGCCAAGCTGGCCGGCGGCGTTGCAGTCATCAAGGCAGGCGCTGCTACCGAGGTCGAGCTCAAGGAGCGCAAGCACCGCATCGAAGATGCAGTGCGTAACGCAAAGGCAGCCGTCGAAGAGGGCATCGTCGCCGGTGGTGGCGTTGCACTTCTCCAGGCAGCTCCCGCACTGGACGACCTCAAGCTCGAAGGTGACGAGGCAACCGGCGCGAACATCGTTCGCGTTGCACTGTCCGCTCCGCTCAAGCAGA
>NZ_LVCT01000645.1:0-6001 GCF_001647205.1 Rhodococcus sp. EPR-134 | reverse complement strand
ACTGGAGTTGTTCGGCCGCACCCGTCCACGATCCCACCACTGGTCAAATCCTTGGTGCCATCGACATCACCGGTGGTCCCAGGGTTGCGGTTCCCGAAGTGCTGTCACTGATCCGTGCAACTGTCGCGGCCGCCGAATCGGAATTGCGATTCCATCTCTTGAACTCGCCCATCCCACTCAGTGCCACGGCTCCGCGCCTCGAAACATTCGGTGCCGGCCGGCCGACGCTGGTTCGCGGCGGTGACCGCATCCCGATTTCGCAGCGTCACGCCGAGATTCTCCTTCTGCTTTCCGAACACCCGGAGGGTCTCAGCTCCGACCACCTTGCGGTCCTGCTCGACGAGGGCGAACTCGACGCAGTGACCATTCGCGCGGAAATGTCGCGGCTTCGTAAGGTTTTCGGTGCCGACCGGCTGGCTTCGCGCCCCTATCGGATCATCACGGAGTTCACGACAGATGTCGGCGAGGTGCGGGCAGCGTTGGATCGAGGCGACGCAGCGACGGCGATGAAACTGTATTCGGGCCCGGTGCTGGCGGGCTCGGCGTCTCCCGGCATCGAAGAGGTGCGGGAAGAACTACGCACCAGGGTCCAGGCAGCTCTGCTGCGTGGAGGTGACGCCAACCTTCTGGCCCGGTGGACCACGTCGGTGCACGGCCGCGAAGACTCAGTCGTGTGGGAGGCCTACCTGTCCACGTTGGATCCTCAATCTCCGCTGTATTCGCAGGTCCAGGCAAGAATTGATCTCCTCGACCGCCAGTTGGGCATCTGAGAATCATCTGCGTTTCTCGCACGCAACGTACTTGCAACGTTGCAACTCCTAGTGTTGTGAATCACACCCCACCGGGGGGTGGGATTGCAGTCACCGATTTGGTGGGTGCGCCCAGGAAGATCACGTTTACATAGGAGCTTGCAATGACCGTGTACGCCCGCCCAGGTACCGCCGACGCGATCATGTCCTTCCAGTCTCGATACGACAACTGGATCGGCAACGAATGGGTTGCTCCGGTCAAGGGTCAGTACTTCGAGAACCCGACACCGGTGACCGGACAGAATTTCTGTGATGTGGCTCGTTCCACCGCAGAAGACATCGAACTCGCTCTCGACGCAGCACACGCAGCAGCTCCGGCCTGGGGCAAGACCTCGGTCGCCGAGCGCGCGATCATCTTGAACAAGATCGCTGATCGTATGGAGGAGAACCTCGAATCCATCGCACTCGCCGAGTCGTGGGACAACGGCAAGCCGATCCGCGAGACCCTCAACGCCGACATTCCGCTCGCCATCGATCACTTCCGATACTTCGCGGGAGCTATTCGCGCACAAGAAGGTTCGCTCTCGGAGATCAACTCCGACACCGTGGCGTACCACTTCCACGAGCCGCTCGGCGTAGTCGGCCAGATCATTCCGTGGAACTTCCCGATCCTCATGGCCGTGTGGAAGCTTGCTCCCGCCCTCGCTGCCGGCAATGCCATCGTGCTCAAGCCTGCCGAGCAGACGCCAGTCTCGATCCTGCACCTCATCGGCATCATCGGTGACCTGCTGCCTGCCGGTGTTCTCAACATCGTCAACGGCTTCGGCGTCGAGGCCGGAAAGCCGCTCGCGTCCAGCCCGCGTATCAAGAAGATCGCGTTCACCGGTGAGACCACCACCGGTCGCCTGATCATGCAGTACGCGTCGCAGAACCTCATCCCCGTCACCCTCGAACTCGGTGGCAAGAGCCCCAACATCTTCTTCTCCGACGTCCTCGCCTCTAACGACGACTACCAGGACAAGGCACTCGAGGGCTTCACGATGTTCGCCCTCAACCAGGGCGAGGTCTGCACCTGCCCGTCACGTTCGCTGATCCAGGAAGACATCTTCGACGAGTTCCTCGCGATGGCAGCCATCCGCACCAAGGCTGTGCGCCAAGGGGATCCGCTCGACACCGACACCATGATCGGTGCCCAGGCCAGCAACGATCAGCTCGAGAAGATCCTCTCGTACATCGAGATCGGCAAGGCCGAAGGCGCCAAGGTCATCACCGGTGGTGAGCGAGCCGAACTCGGCGGAGACCTGTCCGGCGGCTACTACGTCCAGCCGACGGTGTTCACCGGCAACAACAAGATGCGCATCTTCCAGGAAGAGATCTTCGGACCCGTCGTCTCGGTCACCTCGTTCAAGGACTACGACGAGGCCATCGAAATCGCCAACGACACGCTCTACGGTTTGGGCGCCGGTGTCTGGTCCCGCGACGGCGGAGTTGCTTACCGCGCAGGCCGCGACATCCAAGCCGGTCGCGTCTGGACCAACACGTACCACCAGTACCCGGCACACGCCGCTTTCGGTGGATACAAGCAGTCCGGCATCGGCCGCGAGAACCACCTGATGATGCTCTCGCACTACCAGCAGACCAAGAACCTCCTGGTCAGCTACGCCCAGAAGGCTCAGGGCTTCTTCTGATCTACCCACCGGCACCCGTGAGCCCCTCGCTGCGGGTGCCGGTGAGCAAGACTGCAACACGCGAAACCTGCACAAACACACGGAGGTTGGAATGAGCGCCACGGACACACCCGATACCGGCGCCGTTCCACCCCGGTTGGTGACCACCGCTGGGGCGGCTGACCTCCTGCGCCGCCTCAGCGGGACTCACGGCGAACTGATGATGCATCAATCCGGCGGATGCTGCGACGGCTCGGCCCCGATGTGTTATCCCTCAGGCGAATTCATCGTCGGGGACCGTGACGTACTACTCGGAATCGTCGATCTCCGACTTGCTGTCGGAGAGACTCCCGAAGACCTTCCCACCGGAACCGACGCTGTACAGGTCTGGATTTCCGGATCACAGTTCGAAGCCTGGAAGCACACCCAGTTGGTACTGGACGTCGTGCCCGGCCGCGGCAGTGGATTCAGCCTGGAGTCTCCTGAAGGATTCAGATTCCTCAGTCGAGCAAGGGCATTCACACCGGACGAAAACGAAGCACTCGGCGCGTCGAGCATTCTCGTGGGCGCTGATTGGGAAGCGGGCGTGCGTCCTTTGCCCCCGACGGTTCCCCAGGTGGGCGCCGAGGCCGTCGACGCCTGCCCGGTGCCGGGCGCGGCCGCCCGATCCTGAGAACGGCAGCCTGAAGAAGATCTGAACAGACTCGGGGCCGCTCACATGACAGCCAGTTAACAGCACGGTCATCTCCAGGCGACCTTCTCCGTACATCGCCCACATACCGTTCATTTCACGCGACGCATCCACCGTGCGTCGTCTCATTCTTGACCGATTCAGAGGATGGACATGTCTCTTTCCGACCACGCAACCGGCAAAAACGCCGGTGCCGCGGGTGCACACCACGACGGCGCAGACTTCCATGCGGAAGACAATTCGTATCTGGAGAAACGAACACTCCGAAAGGGAACAGCAGGGTGGGTGCTGCTTGCGGGGTTGGGTGTCAGCTATGTGATTTCCGGTGACTACGCCGGCTGGAACAACGGTCTGGCCGAAGGTGGTTTCGGTGGCCTTCTCATCGCGGCGGTTGTCATCGCGGGTATGTACCTGGCGATGGTGCTCGGTATGGCCGAGATGTCGTCGGCACTTCCTGCCGCTGGTGGTGGATACACGTTTGCCAGACGGGCCATGGGGCCCTGGGGCGGATTTGCCACCGGCACAGCAATTCTCATCGAGTACTCGATAGCACCCGCAGCGATCGCGACCTTCATCGGTGCGTACGTCGAGTCCCTGAACCTGTTCGGGATCACCGACGGCTGGTGGGTGTACCTCGCGGTGTACGCGATCTTCATCGGCATTCACCTCACCGGCGCCGGTGAGGCACTCAAGGCGATGTTCATCATCACCGCCATTGCACTCGTCGGCCTGGTCGTGTTCGCGGTTTCGGCTGTCGGCCTTTTCGATTCGTCCAACCTCACCGATATCGCCGTCGACACCAGCGCAGTCGGATCGTCGTCGTTCCTGCCATTCGGTCTGCTCGGAATCTGGGCCGCCGTGCCCTTCGCGATCTGGTTCTTCCTTGCGGTCGAAGGTGTACCGCTGGCCGCCGAGGAAGCACGTGAGCCGGAGAAGAACGTCCCCCGCGGCATCATCATCAGCATGTTGATCCTGATCGTCACAGGCGCAACGGTTCTCTTCCTCGCCACCGGTGCGCTCGGCGCAGACGCCCTGTCCACCTCCGGAAATCCGCTCGTCGAGGCTCTGGGGGACAGCGGAGCGGCAAAGGCCGTCAACTACATCGGACTTGCCGGTCTGGTCGCGAGCTTCTTCTCGATCATGTACGCCTACTCACGCCAGACGTTTGCGCTCTCCCGCGCCGGCTATCTGCCGAAGAACCTGTCGGTGACCAACAAGCGCAAGGCCCCCACTCTCGCGCTCGTCGTACCCGGAATCATCGGCTTCGCGCTCTCACTCACCGGTGAAGGTGCAATGTTGCTCAACATGGCGGTGTTCGGCGCGGCAGTAAGCTACGTCCTGATGATGGTGAGTCACATCGTTCTTCGTAAACGTGAGCCGAACATGCCGCGCCCGTACCGCACGCCCGGCGGTATCGCCACCACCTCGTTTGCGCTCGTGATCGCGGCAGTGTCGGTGGTGGCCACCTTCCTGGTCGATCCCGTTGCGGCATTGCTGACGTTGGTTGCCTTCGGAGTTCTGATGGCGTACTTCGGTCTCTACAGTCGTCACCACCTTGTTGCCAACTCGCCGGACGAGGAGTTTGCTGTACTTGCACAGGCGGAAGAAGAATTGGGATGAGTCGCGGGATGGCCAAGTATCACCAGCAGGTATCCGGAACCAACTACTCGTTCGACGGTCTCGTCGATCTGATGGCAAAAGCGACACCACTGCGGTCGGGTGACGAACTAGCCGGTTGCGCGGCAAGCTCCGACGCCGAACGTGCTGCTGCTCAATGGGTTCTGGCTGATCTTCCGTTGACGGTGTTCCTCGAAGATCTGTTGGTTCCGTACGAGGACGACGAGGTAACCAGGCTCATCATCGACAGCCACGATCGCCTGGCCTTTGCGCCGGTGGCGCACCTGACTGTCGGCGGACTACGAGACTGGTTGCTCGAGACCGCGTCGGCGCCGGAAGCTTCCGCGCGGTTGTCCGCCGTAAGTCCCGGGCTCACCCCCGAGATGGTTGCGGCGGTCAGCAAGATCATGCGCAATCAGGACCTGATCGCCGTCGCGAAGGCCATCACCGTGACCGCGGGGTTCCGTACGACCATCGGACTGCCCGGCCGGCTGAGCACCCGACTCCAGCCAAACCACCCGACAGACGATCCACGCGGCATCGCGGCGGCCACATTGGACGGTCTCCTGATGGGATGTGGCGACGCCGTCATCGGTATCAACCCCGCGACGGACTCACCCCAGGCCACCTCGGATCTGCTCCACCTGCTCGACGACATCCGTCAGCGATTCGAGATCCCGACTCAGTCGTGCGTGCTCTCGCACGTGACCACCACGATCGGACTGATCGAATCGGGGGTGCCGGTCGATCTTGTCTTCCAATCGATTGCCGGTACCGAAGGCGCCAATTCCGGTTTCGGAGTGAACATTCCGCTCCTGCGTGAGGGCAACGAGGCCGGGCGCTCCTTGAACCGCGGAACGGTCGGCAACAACGTCATGTACCTGGAGACGGGGCAGGGGTCCGCCCTCAGCTCAGGTGCCCACTACGGCACCGGCGGAGCCCCGGTCGATCAGCAGACACTCGAGACCAGGGCATACGCAGTGGCACGTGATCTCGAACCGCTGCTGGTCAACACCGTGGTCGGCTTCATCGGTCCCGAGTATCTCTACGACGGCAAGCAGATCATTCGCGCGGGCTTGGAGGATCACTTCTGCGGAAAACTCCTCGGGCTGCCGATGGGAGTGGACGTCTGCTACACCAACCACGCCGAAGCCGATCAAGACGACATGGACAACCTGCTCACCTTGCTGGGCGTCGCCGGCGCGGCGTTCGTGATCGCGGTGCCCGGCGCCGACGACGTGATGCTCGGCTATCAAAGTCTGGCGTTCCACGACGCG